>CAYWSI010000366.1:0-1442 GCA_964460585.1 uncultured Algimonas sp. | reverse complement strand
AAATTTCCTTTGCCCCGGCCTTTTCAACAGGTTCCAACCAACCGTGATATTTACACAGCCGCCCAAAGAGAGGGGCTTTTAGGTCGACGTGAAACACAAAACGGCCTTGGTCATCTTGGGTTTCATAGACGTCTCCAGCAGGTTTTAGAAAACTCGGTAAGGGCACTCCAAAAATGGACCAACCGCGCGTGTTTATCCGCAGTTTCCCGTCTTCTTCTAATATCGCCATTTGAACACGGATAGGACCAAAACGTTCTGTGATGTGCCGCGCCCATTTCTTTTGGCCTAGGCTGTGATGGCTTGAAAACCTTTTGCCGTTAAAATTCCTTTCCCATGTTTCGCCTGCCGCGTCAGGCGTGACCGTGACGGTGACGGGCACAGCCGTGCCGCTTTTGGGAAAGCCCATGACGGCCGCGACAATATGAGAGAGCGGGTTGTGCCCGCGCGTGACATCGCATTGTCCTTTAAAGATGCGGACCTCGTCTCCCGTTCGGTGCAACTCAGCGATGGCAGGATGAAAACGCGCATAAGCCTCGCCCATGATTTTTTCATAGGCGGGTGTCGCCGCGCTATCGAATTGAAGCCCATATGTAATGGCGAGTTTCGCAAATTCGGGGGTGAGGTCAGTGAGGCCGATGATTTCATCGCCGCTATATGCGCCGCTTGGTAAAACCTCACCTCGTCCCATTTTTCGGATGAGCGCCACGACGGGCAAGGCAGGAATGCGGGGCCCGTGATTGCCTTCCGCAATCAAATGCCAGCTGGCTTCGCCCGTTTGATTGGCGGCGCGCACAAACATGCCCCCGCGGTGCGCTCCATATTTAAACAGCCCTCGGCTCCAATGAAAAAGCCCAGCGAATTTGGCGAGCGAGGCTTTGGGGCTATGGGTGATAATTCGGCTTAACTGTACTAAAATCAT
This sequence comes from uncultured Algimonas sp., assembly GCA_964460585.1. GTDB lineage: Bacteria > Pseudomonadota > Alphaproteobacteria > Caulobacterales > Maricaulaceae > Litorimonas. Next base: position 523 of record CAYWSI010000366.1, on the reverse strand, counting down.
ATGCAGCCAAACAGGCCGTGTTCCAACGCCCGTCCATATATCTGTTAGCTCGGGGAAGCTCTGCGGGAGGGCTAATGCGTCAGGGGCATCAGCCACGGCAAAGGGCAAGGGCGGCAAGGGTAAACCGCCCGGCACGCAAATGGTCTCATCTCGTATTTCTGTTATCCCCGCCACATGGGTTGTGCGGCCTTCTCTAAGGACGGGAACCGTTTTCTGGCCTGCATAATTTGCGACAGCGGCGACGACATTGCGGCCAAGCTCCGCTTTCGGGGAGGGCGCAATACCGATGGCAACCCTTTCGGCGGGGCCAATATGTTTTTCAATCTCGCGCAATCCAATGGCGGATAAAACAGGGCAGGTGGAGAGGCCAGAAACCAACATGATGTCGTTATTTTTTCTGGCACATACAGTTTTCACAAAGGCCCCATCATCAGAAATATCGGCGTAGTGGATTTTATGGGCTTCGCAGTAATCTAACACGGGCGTGCCGTCATAGGCTTGGAATGGGCCAGAGGCATCGACA
>CAYWSI010000365.1:0-1447 GCA_964460585.1 uncultured Algimonas sp. | reverse complement strand
AGCGCCGGTAGCGTTTGACAAAGTACTCACGATCTCGCACGGCCAGTTGTTCGCTGTCCTCATAGCCGATCATCTCCCAGTCTTCGCCCATGCGTGCTTTCTCGTCTTCACCGACATCTACGATGATATCGATACGACGCAACCTATCCGGCAGAGGCTCTCTTTTGGGTTGTGATTTTGTCGCTTTACGTTTGGAGTTTTCCTCTTTCTCAGCTTCAGTCTCGGCTTGCAGCTCTTTTTTCAACGCTGCAATAGCTTGCTCAAGCTCAGTCTCGTCAAACAGCCTCATCTGAGTATCGTCAAGCTTCTCACTGCTGCGACCAAATCGTTTCGACAATAACAGCGCTAAACGCTCTTCGAGATCAGCAATTAGCTCATCACGCTTTGCTATTTTTATATCACGCAACTCAAGCTGCTTGTCACGCCGCTTTATTTCCTTGTTGTGCGCTTCGAGCTGAGACGACAATAGATGTTGCTGCGATAGGACCAGCTGTTTCAGCTGGTCAATATCATCCGGCAGTTCATTGTCAGCGCTGAGAGACATACGGCCTATAGTATCACTGACTCGTGCGTTTCGCTTGTTCTTGAGCCTTCAGTTACACACGACTGTAATGCAGTACATCTATTTCATTAAGATCGGTGATGTCCCCACCTTCAAGAAGATAGTTCAACTCACGCACACTCATTGGCACTGAGGTTCTCCCCTGAGTTAATGGCCATTTGAATTGCCCTTTCTCCAGGCGTTTATACACCAATACAAAACCGTTATGATGCCAGTACAATATTTTGAGTTTATCGCACGCTCGATTCCGGAAAACAAATAGATACGGATTATACGGATCTAACTCCAGTACCTCCTGCACCTGCAGCGCTATCCCGTCAATCTGTTTGCGAAAATCTATTGGCTCAGCGCCGAGGTAGACTCGACACTGACTGTCAAGATTGAACATTCGATTGACCGATCCCCCTCAGCCATTGTTCAATCGATTCAGCCGATAGACCAAGCGGAAAACTGAACCGCCCCAGAGAGTGCTCCAGTAATACTGATGGAGGGGATGGGTTGACACAAGCGCCTACGCTATCTCTTATGGAGACTGGTAGTAATTTCACCTGGCCTGCAACGTTGGCCTTGTCCTGCTTTGGAGCTCGCGTCTTCGCCTCGTCAGAGCACCAGTTGTAGAAAGTTCCAGCGTTCAGCTTTCGATCGCGACAATACTTCGCCTTGCTCTGGCCGCTTTTCTTCCACTGCTTAATATGATCCTGCCAAAAGGATTTGGGACGCCTCGCGGCGCGTGTTACTTTATTTGTCATTTAGGCGGCTCATATTGGTTGAACCGGTATCCTCTCAGTGACAGCTCTAAGCGTAAATAGTGTCTTTCGCTGGATGCTTACGCCCCAAATCACTTTTTGGGCACCTTTTTCAAAATAGAAGTGTGTCTATTCGACG
>CAYWSI010000364.1:0-1449 GCA_964460585.1 uncultured Algimonas sp. | reverse complement strand
ATGCCAAGGCGCAACATTTCTTTTTCTTCCAGGCACTTCACGGTGACCTTGGGGTGCTGCGCAAATTTGCGGGCACTTTGGTGCAGGTAAGTGGGGTTACAGAAGTTCGGTGGCGTGTTGCCCAAGTCACGGGCTAAAGCCATGCCGGTATCCAATGCTTGACCTGCGCTAACCGCCTCGCGCACTACTTTTTGGCTGGCTTTCTCTGCGACATGCAACGCTATGCGCGTCAACGGCCGCTTCTTGTGATCCTGTTTTTGGGCATCGAACTGGTACAACGCTGTGCTCAAGGTGGCCAGTGCATTGCGGGCCTGCCATGCCAGATCGGCTTTGGCGACGCGGACACCGCTAAGGCCCCAGACCGCTTCTTTGCCGGTTTGTTGAACCAGGGCGGTGGCTGCCGCCTTTGCGAGCTTATGAAAGCTGCTGCGGGTGATTGCCTTCTTCGTGATTCCGCCGACCACGAGCAGACGCTTGATGGATTTGTCCAGCACGAAGCTGCAAACCTGACCAGCGGTGTCATCGAACCCGTCTAATGCGAGTGCCAATCGAGGGCCCGCGCCGCGAGCTTTAGCGATCTTTTTTGCGTCCGCCACGCTAACCAGCAGGCAAGATGTGCTGATCGTCTCGAGGCTACCTGTTTTGATGGAATACTTCATAATGACCTGTGCCTTGGTTGTCAGAGGCTATCTTAATTCAAAGCAGGTTTTTCTTGTATGGGAGTTACCGCCCGACACGCATTCTTTGAGCTGACGGCTGTGCTGGCTCTTGTCGTGTTGGTGTTGCTGCTGATCGCCCTGGGTGGGCGATTTATTGGCTATTTGCAGGATGCGGCCGTCGGCAAGTACGCAACGGACGTGTTATTGGTGCTAATCGGCTACCGATTGCCTGAATTTGCTCAGCAGATCCTGCCGTTCAGCCTGTTTTTGGCCGTATTGCTGACCTTCAGCCGCTGGTACGCAGAGAGCGAGATGGCGGTATTGGTGGCCGCCGGTGTCGCACCCTCGACCATTCTGAGCTGGATATTGGGTTTTGCGTTGCTGATTGCGTGCCTGGTGGGCTACCTGTCCTTACAGGTCACCCCGCGGCTCGCCTTGGCCTTGGATGAAGCCATCATCGAACAGCGAGAAAATCGCGAGTTTCAGGGTCTCACGCCGGGCGTGTTTCATGCCTTCAATCGAGGCCAGCGCGTGATTTACACAGAACAGTTGGGCCGTGAGCAGCGCCGGCTAACCAAGGTGTTTATCGGCGAGCGGCGTGATGATGGCACCCGGACCACGATCTGGGCGAACTCGGGGCGCCAGCATACGGATCCTGAGACCGGGAGTCAGTTCTTGGTGCTGGAAGATGGGGTGCGTTACGAAGGGGTGCCTGGAGAAGGCGGTTACCGGGTTGTTGAGTTCGACACCATGAGTCAGCGCGTCGAAGGGCGCGAGTTCTCGCGTAAAC
>CAYWSI010000363.1:0-1456 GCA_964460585.1 uncultured Algimonas sp. | reverse complement strand
GCCCAAAGGGACAGGCCATGACCGCCGCATTGTTCACCAGAATATCGAGACTTGCCTGCTCTTGATCGGGTTGGTGTAGATAGTCCTGAGCGAACTCTCGGACGCTCGTAAGCGATCCAAGGTCAATGGCTGCGGCAGCGACACGATTGGCACCAATTTGCGCATTGAGTGCCTCAGCAGTGGCCGTCCCGCGCGCGGCGTCTCGCACTGCTATCGTGACGAGAGCGCCAGCGGAAGCCAACGCCCGGGTAGTTTCGAGACCGATGCCAGAATAGCCCCCGGTCACGATCGCCCGCTTGCCCGTTAGATCTAGATTCGCCACCACCTCGGCGGCGGTGCTGCGATAGCCAAAATCAGTCATAGTTATGCTGCGCTCAGATAGTAGTGGTTAGATAGAGGATCAACCTCATGGTACCAACATCTATGGCCGCAGGATCGAGTAAATCGCAGCCTACGCCAGGAACAGCACCTCCCTTTTGCGCCACCTTTGCGCCAGCTTTGCGCCACCAGGGGAGGGGCTGCCGACCTCCTGCACGCGAACGAAGGCGAGAATATTTTGAACCTGCAGGCGGGAGCGCGGCTCTTATCCATCACACAGACGCATTTGAGCTCCAGAAATCGGTAAAATGACAATTAAAGAGCCTAATACAGCCGCCAGCCCTGCCGAGGAGGGTGAATCGCACGATCGTGAGTTACTCCGGCGGCTAGCCGAGTCCCGTGATCCAGCGGCGATGGAGCAGCTTTACAAACGTTATAGACCGCGGCTTATGGGCTTTTTAAGGCGCCTTACAACCGATGAGGAGGTTAGGGAAGAGGCTTACAACGACATCATGGTTAAGGTTTGGGAAAAAGCCCACCAGTACCAGGGTCGCTCAAAGGTCTCTAGCTGGATTTTTTCGATTGGCTACCGAACCTGTTTAAGAATGGTTAAGAAACAACAAAGACGCGATAAAGTCATCACCTTGGTTGGCCAGGAGTTGCCGGAGTTTGTCGAGGACAACGATTTGGCTGAAGTCGATGACAAGCAAATTCAAGCCGCTGTGCGGCGCTTACCGGCCAAACAACGCATCGTCGTAGAGCTGTGCTATTTCGAAGGGTATTCCCTTGAAGAGATTGGCGGCATATTGAAATGCCCTCAAAATACGGTGAAAACACGGCTGCATTATGCCCGAAAGAAGTTACAGAACATGCTCGAAACCGCTGATGCGTTGTCGAATGCTGGTATAGGGAGCCCGCTATGAAAGTTACCAATAATGAGATGCACCCAATGGAGTCGATGGTTGCCGACTATCTCAATGGGCACCTAAGTCCGGCCCATAAACGTACCTTTGATGAGCAATTAGCACGGGATGAGCAATTGCGTGCATTGGTTGGGTTCGAGCGTCGTTTGCAACGATCAATGCGTAACGCGCGAGAGGCTGCCGCCGACGAGTACGACTCGCAGGCATTACAAACC
>CAYWSI010000362.1:0-1463 GCA_964460585.1 uncultured Algimonas sp. | reverse complement strand
TGATCTGCGAAGTCAAAAAAGCCAGCCCCTCCAAAGGCGTCATCCGCGAAGATTTCGACCCCGTCGCCATCGCCAAAGCCTATCGGATGGGCGGGGCGGCCTGCCTCTCTGTCCTCACCGACGGTCCGGGGTTCCAAGGCAGTAATGAGATATTCGCAGCGGTCCGAAAGGTCACGGACCTGCCCCTGCTCCGCAAAGACTTCCTGCTCGACCCTATTCAAGTCGCAGAAAGCGCGGCGCTCGGGGCGGATTGCATCCTCATCATTATGGGCATGATTGATGATGACACGGCCAAAGCGCTCTATGATGAAGCGGCGGCGCTGGGCCTCGACGCTCTGATAGAAACGCATGATGCAGAGGAACTAACCCGCGCGGTAAAGCTCGGCGGGACGCTCATTGGGATAAATAACCGCGATCTGCGGACCTTCCACACGACACTCGACACCTTCACCACACTCGCGCCAAAAGCCCCAAAGGACTGCACGCTCATCGCGGAATCAGGCGTTTTCACCCGAGACGACATTGAGAAGCTCGCTGAGCATGGCGCGCAAGGCTATCTGATTGGAGAAAGCCTGATGCGGCAGGATGATGTTGCGAAAGCCGTTGGATGCTTAATAAGATGAAAAACTTCATCCACTTACCTGCTTTGATATGCTTGCTGATGGTAGGTGTAGGTTGTGCGTCAAATGATAAAATTGACCGATCAGAAGTTCTGAATACTCCTCCTTTGCATGGCCCCGGAGGTCAATGCTGGGATGGGAGTTGGATTGATGACCTCGCCGAAGGCTGCCCACTAGAACCTGAGTCAATTAAACGCCCTGATGGTTCATCAGTGCAACCGGCCCCTGAACTAGCATCACCTTCACCGAATGAACTAGGTACATGTTGGGATGGAACAATTAGGACCAGCCCATTTCAATGTATAGACCGCCCATTAGACCCAAGGACCGGCAAACCTGCCCCTTGACAAATAAAAGAACATCAGTAGAACAAAATCGATGTTGCTATTTTGTTCGGAGATTCGCGGATGCTGACCCAGAAGCAGAGAGACCTTCTCGTTCTTATTGATACACGCATTAAAGCGGTTGGTGTCCCGCCCTCTTATGATGAAATGAAGGATGCGCTTGGCCTTGCGTCTAAGTCGGGGATTCACCGTTTGATTTCCGCATTGGAAGAGCGCGGGTTCATTCGCCGCTTGCCTAACAAAGCGCGCGCGATTGAAGTTCTGAAACTTCCTGACGGATATGATAATTCCGCCGCGCTGACGCCTGTGGCGGCCAATGATTCCTATGAAATTCCTTTTGTCGGGAAAATCGCGGCGGGCCTGCCCATTGCAGCGATTGAAGATACGCATAATCTCATGGCGGTGCCGCCGAGCATGATGGGTAATGGCGATCACTTCGCCCTAGAAGTTGAAGGCGAGTCGATGATTGAAGCTGGCATTATGGACGGCGATATTGTCG
>CAYWSI010000361.1:0-1465 GCA_964460585.1 uncultured Algimonas sp. | reverse complement strand
GGTGATTAGCGAATAGACCTCATCGCAAACTAGCCACAGACCGCGCGTTTTGCATTCTTGCGCCAGCCGCTTGAGTGTCGCTGGCGGAATGATGTTCCCACAGGGGTTTCCGGGCGTATTGACCAACACAACCTTCGTGTTCGGTTGCACCGCTGCGAGCAGCGCATCCACATCCAAATCGAAACTCGGCGGTGCAAGCGCCACCTGTTGAATGTCAACGCCGATCGCATCGAATACGCCTTGATAGCCGATGTACATAGGCTCGGGCACCAACACACCATCCCCTTCGTCAAGTAGGGATGCAAACACCGCATACAGCGCTGCGGTTGCGCCGGGGAAAATCACGACCTGCTCACGCCTAAAACTCCGGCCTGTACTGGCTGTTTCTAAGCTGGCAATCGCATCACGTAGCTCTAACTCGCCCGCCGCTGGGGAGTAATGCGTTCGCCCCTCGCGCAACTTATCGATGACGAATTCAGTTATAAATTCCGGGGTATCAAAATCCGGGTCGCCCACACTCAATAAAATGACATCTTCGCCAGCCGCTTTTTTCGCCAGCGCCTGATCGTGAACTTTCCAAACATCACCACCAGGGGCAGAGAGTCGCTTGGACATGCGAGAAAAATGTAACTCAGCCATACCATTGGCCACTCTCTGATTGAATAAAGGTTTCTTGTTCCACAACCACCAGCGTCGGGCCTGACCCACGACTTGCTAGCGTCAGCGTTTCGGCGAGTTGTTGCAAATCTTTGGGATTCGCCACTTCCATCCCATAGGCCTGCCCAAGCACTGTGAAATCGGGGGCGGAAATCCTTGTGCTGGAGGTGTCGACGCCTCGCCCCGCAAGGCTATTCGTTATTTCCTCAAAGCCCTGATTTTGCCAAATAATGAAGACAACGGGCAGCCCTAGGTCAACCGCTGTGGCGAACTCAGACAAGCTAAATTGCGCACCACCATCGCCGATCAAACAGACCACCGGAACATCCACTGCGACAGCCGCGCCAAGTGCTGCAGGTATCGCATAGCCTAAGGTTCCGAAACCACTAACGGAATGAAAGTAACGTCGCGGTTGCGAGCATTCGTATTGCCATGCGGCGTAGTAGGTTGGGCGGGTTGAATCCCCGACCAAACACAAACCGGGCAGCGCAGCCTGTAAGGTGTCGAAAAAACGCGCAAAGTCTGCATGATAGTGGGGTTGTTCCAGTCGCATCGCCCGGTAACCAGCTGTCCGCGACGCGCCTTGATCAGTCCGTTTGTGTAGCATCGGTAGCAGTTGTTCAGCGAACTTCCCTGCATCGGCACATACCGCTACTGCTGGAACCAGGTTTCTGGTGAGCTGGTGTGGATCTATATCTACCCGCAACACATCACCGCCTATAATGAGTTCATCGGACATCAACAGATCATAGTCGGTCTCCGAAAACTCAGTACCAACCGCGAGAATGACATCCGCCTCTTGCAACGC
>CAYWSI010000360.1:0-1467 GCA_964460585.1 uncultured Algimonas sp. | reverse complement strand
GGTTCGGCGCCCCGAAGCTGGCGAGGCCACCTTGCGAGAACGTTGTGTCCAACGCCAGCATGTTGCGCTGGATCGGCGCATCATGCAGCGCCTGAAAGGCCTGCGGTCCCATTATGCGGTGCCCGCCAAACTGCCCACCGCCTGCCATCACTGCGGCGAGCTTTGCCAGCCCACGCGCGGAGCATTTCGCACCCGCGGAAGGGGTTTCTCCTTTGGTCATCGCCGGTGAATCGAACACTCGGACATCTTGCAGTCCCGCGATGGCTGGCGGGGCATTTTTCCGACTGCTGCGTTGCATGCCCGAGCGCAGGCGAGCAATCCTTGAGGTCGTTTGCAATAGATTCATCTCGACGCGACGACCGAAGCCGCGAGGTACCAACCCTTGCAGAAACTGGTAGCCAAAACCTAACAGTGCCACGGGGTTCAATCGAGGCAGCTCCGTTTCGGGCAAGCCGATATGCACATCAAGATCCAGTGGTTCAGACACCTCTGCGCGCAAGAACTCCCCCATAGTGCGACCATCTGGTTCGATCCGGCGGAACAGCTCATTGGCAACCCAACCACGGGTAACCGCATGGTACTCGCGACGAGCATGGCTACCCGGACGGAAGCTGGGTTCCTGAGCTTCGATGATCCGCCCAACAGTATTCGCCTTAATTCGATGGGTGGCCAGCGATTCGGCTTCAATCGTCGTATCGAAGGCGGCGAGCCCGGCCTCGTGCCGCATGAGGTCTGCCACCGTAATCTCTGCTTTGCCACGCTGGGCAAACTCTGGCCAATAAGTCGCAATCGGCGCCTCATAGCTCAATAGGTCACGATCGACCAACATCGCAAGCAATATCGATTCAAGGCTCTTGCCGCTACTGAAGACGTTGATCAAAGAATCCGCCGTGAAGCCTGGATCGTTGTCGGCACTTGCCCACAGATCAACCACCTGAGTTTCTCCCACGTAAATACACAACTGCGTGTTGCGTTCCGCCAGGTTGCGCATATTGTCTTCATAGAGATCACGCACGGGTTCAAAACCCTTCGCGACCGTGCCCGAAATTATCATCGTTGCTACCTTTATCTACCTGGGTTGTGTACCTGGGTTTGTCTAGTGCTCATGTCTGCATTCTGGCGAGTCTCGCGGCATGGAATTGCCAAAGCGTTGCTAGCTCAACGAGCGTCAGACACGCCATTGCTGGCCAGCTGTCGCCCGCCTTTGGCAGTCTACCGGCAAACCGCCCCGCCCGGCAGGTCTAACAGGTTTCCGTCTATCTTGTTAATACCAAAGCAAACTGGTTACTATCTGTGGTGCTGCATCCATCAGTCCGCTTGGGGAGGGAGGGCGAGATGCGAGCAAAAGGTCGAGTTCAAAGGCGACCACTGTGGCGCTTCTGTGCCGCTTCGCAGATTGAAGACCCCCCCCAAAAAAGACCCCCTTACCCGGGGCCGCAGCTAAACGAGCGCTATAAACATCTATAA
>CAYWSI010000359.1:0-1474 GCA_964460585.1 uncultured Algimonas sp. | reverse complement strand
ATCTTACCCCCCTCAAACAAGCGCAGCTCAAACAGATACGGGCGATAGCCTTCCGCTTCGCCTTTGGTCACGAACAGTTGCAGATGATGCCCCTGGAGCTGCCAACGACCGGAGCGCTGAACACCGTCTTCGCGCAATAGAAAGCTCCCAGAGGATTGGCTGCCCGATAAATCTAAGACGCTGTCACCATCATCCCAGCTCCAGCTACCCGGCAAATTCAGCCGGCGCAACCAACGCGCACGCCGGCGCTGTAGGCGGCGCACATATAGAAACCCCACCCAACCCAAAAATACGAACAATGGCAATAAGTTACTCACACAACCAATGCTGCTGGATCAGACCTATTCACGCAAGCCATTGATAGGGGGTTTCGGCAATAAACCACACACCTCAAAATGCCAACGCCAGGCTTCGCTGTGCCGCTGGATTGCCTCACGCCAGCGCGCAAATTCGCTGTCTCGCTGCGCGGTGAAGACCGAATTGTGCCAGGCGAGCAATCGTGCGCTCTGCTCTGTGCGACTCGCCGCTGGTGGCATCACCGCAGTGACTAACTGATCCAAAGCCGCCAACCAACCCCGCTCCGGGTGGGGCAAGCCACTTAGTTGAGGCTGAATCTGCTCAATGTAGTAGCGGGTGAACACAGTTTGCAAATGTCGTGCTCGCGGTGTGGGTTGGCCGTTGCGGCACAATGGTATGGCCTTGGCCTGTTCAAGCAACTCTCCCGCCGCACGCAAGACGACCGTCTGTTGCCGCCAGGTCTGTCGAACGCTACCTGCTGCGTTGGTGAAACGCAGGGTACGCAGGGGATCGTAGACTTGCGCCGCGCTCAACTCATCCGGTGATTCCAAAACCGCAATGAGCTCGTACAAGGCCTGCTCGACAACCGCAGCCTGCGCCGGATCCCAGCGTGCATCCAGCGCAAGGGTGGGCGCACTGACGAAAGCACGCCACTCCGGTCCACCCAACAACGCGTTGTAGCGATGCAGGGGTAGCTGCTGTGCCTTGCTGCGCACCAAGTCAGCGAACAAGGCGGTTTGTTGCGGGCCTGGCTCGCAGCGATGCAACCCGCGCAGCAACTCGCGTTCATACAGCCAACGTTCGCTATGCTCAAGCACCCGCCCAAGACCGCTATTGCGGTATCCGATCAAAGCGCCAAGGTCGCACTCATTGAGCGCGAATAGGTCGAGCCAATCGATCTGTTGCTCTTCGATGGGCAACACTAAATCGCGTGGCCGAGGTGGTGCAGACAACATGGGCCAGTCGATCGGCGGCAATGGCACGTCGAGCACCCTTGCGAGGCGGACCAAGTACTGCTGTTGGTGCTGTGGTAACTGTTGCAGTCCAGGGTCTCCAGGGGCACACCCCGCCGGCCCAAGCAATAAGCTACTGAGCAGCCCGAGTAGCGCAAATAATCGCCTCGATGGACTGGCTAACACACGGCTCACAAGGCACGCGCACGCAGTGTGGCAATGCA
>CAYWSI010000358.1:0-1476 GCA_964460585.1 uncultured Algimonas sp. | reverse complement strand
TTTCAGGACAACGAATATCGTCTGAAAGCCAAAGTTTCTGGCGCTTTGGGCGAACGTGGTCGCGGTAGTATCACTGCTTTCCTAAGCGAATTTGATGGTTACATCACCAACGTTTTCAACAACCAGGAAGTCAACGGTTACGATCGCCATGGCTTTCGCGGAATGTTCGAGTATGACATAGCAGATGATCTAACGGTGTTGTTCATCGCCGAACTATACGACGGCAATGATGATTGTTGCGCGGATCTTGAAGCGCTGCCCAGCGGCCGTAATCCAGCTTCAGAAGCGGCACCCGATAGCCTAGGTATCGTCAACGGGGTCGCGGATATCGATCTCGGGCAACGGCGGGTGGATCATGATCTAACGACCAGAACCCTCGATGAAACCACCGCGTTTTCTGTTCAGTTCGACAAAGAGTTTGAGAGCGGCTACGCATTGACCTCGATTACTGCCCGGCGCAGTTGGGATAACACAGAGATCCGCGAAGGCGATTTCACTTCTATCGGGGGCACGTCAGATCAACCCGTATTCGATGTGCCATTCCAGTTACACGACGTGGGTAACCAGGAGTGGGAGCAGTTTTCCCAGGAAATTCGTATCTCTTCGCCCACCGATCAGGCGTTGTTCTGGCAAGCTGGATTCTTCTATTTCGACCTAGATGCCGAGCGGGACTTTACGCGGGATGCGAGCTGTCAGAACAACGGTGGCCAGAATCAACCTATTCTCGATGCGAACCCTGGGTTGACCTGTAACGCCAATGACATTGTTGCGGCGACCGCATTCTTTGATACCAATATCGAGAACATCGCACTCTTTGGCCAGGCCGAGTATGCGATTAACGAAAACTTGACAGCATTGTTTGGTCTGCGCTGGACCGATGATGAGGTGAGCTTCAATCACAATCGAATCAATACCGATGAATTTGGGCGGCAAGGTGTGGGTGTTCGACCTGCGGAGCCGAATAGCCAGTTCCCCGAGGCTTCTGGCGGTTTTAATTCGAACTTCGACGGCGAAACCGATGACAGTGATGTCTCCATCAAGCTCGCGTTGAATTACCAGTTCGGTGAAAATCACAGCGTCTATGGTAGTTATAGCCAGGGCTACAAAGGCCCGGCATTCAACGTCTTCTTCAATCAGGGGACAAACGATACTTTACCGATCGGTGCAGAGGAGAGCGATGCCTTTGAAATCGGCTACAAATATTCAGGCCCGACATTGTTTGCAAGCCTTGTGTTGTTCCGCACGGACATTGAAGATTTTCAGGCGAATAACTTCGATAACTCAACGGGTGTCACGATCACTCGCTTAACGAATGCGGGAGACGTTACTACTGAAGGTGTTGAGCTTGATGTGATTTGGAATCCGTTGGATAACTTGAGCATATCTGGCGGCATTGCGATCGTGAATGCAGAGATCGATGAGTTCAATTGTCCTCTCGATCCGATCAAGGGGTTGATTCCAGCGGGTTGTACGGAT
>CAYWSI010000357.1:0-1476 GCA_964460585.1 uncultured Algimonas sp. | reverse complement strand
GAGAAATATGCGCGGATTTATAATGAGGATTTGGCGGCGCTAAATTGCTTGCCGCCAACGGTGCAGCCCCATGCGACGAAACATATTGAGGATATGGTCGTCATGATTTCAGAGCTGATGGAAAAGGGCCACGCTTACGAATCCGATGGTCATGTGTTTTTCGATGTTTCGACTTATGAGGCTTATGGCGAGCTGTCTGGCAATACGCTGGAAGCCTTACGGGGCGGCGATAGAGTCGGGGAAGGCGAAGTTGCGCGCAAGAGAAATTCGGCAGATTTTGTGCTGTGGAAACCAGAGCTAGACGGCGTGGGGTGGGACGCGCCTTTCGGACGCGGCAGACCCGGCTGGCATATCGAATGTTCCGCTATGGCGAAAGCGACGCTCACGGATGACATTGAAGGCGACGTCATTGATATTCATTGCGGCGGCGTGGATTTGAAATTCCCGCACCACGAAAATGAAATTGCGCAAAGCTGCTGCGCTAATGACGAAGCGAAATTTGCGAATTACTGGGTGCATAATGAGTTCCTGAATATGGGCTCTGAGAAGATGTCCAAGAGTTTGGGGAATGTCACACTCGTGCATGATTTGCTGAAAGAGTGGGACGGGGAGGTCATACGCCTCGCCCTATTGAAGGCGCATTATCGGAGTGAGCTAAGCTGGTCTGAGGATTTGCTGAAAGAGAGTAAGGCGCAGTTGGATGGGTGGTATAAAATGCTTATGAATTTAAAAAACCAAGATATTGCCGATGCATTTTTTAAACTAGATGAAACTGGATTTAACTTTTTAGTCGAAGAAGATATCAATACGCCAATTTATATATCTCGAATATCTGCGTTAGTAAGGATGGCAATTACTGGTGATTTGATTGATAATATTTCGGCAGGTGCAATTAAGCCCACTGCCAATCTACTCGGCCTCCTCCAAAAAGACCCAGAAGACTGGTTCAAAGGCGGAGCTTCCTCTGATGACCAAGCCGAGTTCGATGCCATTGCGCTGCGCCGCCAAGAGGCGCGGGCGGCTAAGGATTGGGCGGCAGCCGACGCAGCCCGCGATGAAGCGACCGCAAAGGGGATTGTGTTAGAAGATGGCCCTGAGGGGACGACGTGGCGTAAGGCTTAAGTCCTAAGCGACCTGCAGGCGGCGCTTCTTAGCTGGTCGGATATTTAGCTTTACCTGTCTCTGCGTGTTTTTCACGGAAACCGCTTTTTGAACGCGCGGGCTAGCCACGTTTAATTCCGGGATTTGTCCCGTAAAATCTAATCTATCGATTTCTATACTCGTTAATTCTCGCATGACATTTCCCACAATAGTCCTGTGGTTTGACGTTACGGACGGGTGATTAAGGTCGCCTTTTGAAACGTTATAAAAATTGGGTTAAATTTTTATCGGTCCAGAAACGCTTAAAACCTACATTACTGCTATCTCTCATTCGTAATCTTCCTAACTTTTGTTTTGGCGGGGTGCTCGCAAAAT
>CAYWSI010000356.1:0-1481 GCA_964460585.1 uncultured Algimonas sp. | reverse complement strand
AGTACTGTCTGGCTGGGCAACGTTTGAATATGACGGCCAGGGTGAGAAGACGATTCGTCAGGGAGACGCCATTCTGCAGCCACCAGGAATCAAACATCGGGAGATAGCCTGTTCGAGCGATTTCAGCGTGTTAGAGATTGTAGCGCCAGCAGACTTCAAAACGCGTGTTGTCTCTGCTCCAGATTAGCTGCCCGGGTTTAACTGCCGAATCGATAGCGCAGCTTTAATACCAGCTCATCTCCAATGGGCTGATTAAAGCCGCGACTGAGCACATCACCGAGATCCTCGTCGCGCAAGGCAAAAGACACATCAGAGGTGCGTGTGTAGACAATAAACAGATCGGACAGAGGCGCGATCTGCCAGCGGTAGCGGGCCTGAATCACCATATCCGAGATCGCAAAATCATCAGCTGGCCCCGGTGGTTTGCTGGTCTCGATGAGATTTCCAGGATCGTCGGGTATCAGAAAAAAGTCCTGCTCCCGGGCTTTGATGCCAACCCACTGAGCCGACACAGTGAATTGTTGATTGGCGGAGAAGAAATACTCAAGTGCCAATCGTGGCTGCCATTGCGAGGCGTCAAAGGTCGTGAAATCTTGTCCGTCCTGATGCAAAAGCCAACCGTGGCGATCCCGATAGCGCATCGACAGTTCCAGATTCATCCGGTCTACAGGTCGCCAGTTGATGCCAACGTTTGCCGTATACGAATCGCCGCCAAGATCTTCCTCATCCAGCCCCAGTCCAATCCGGTAGCTAAAGCGATCGGAGCTGTTGGTGTTGTAGCGGATGCTGCCGCCGGAGCGCTCTGTGATTCGGTAACTGCCATTGCCAAAGCTGTTGAGGTCGTCAAAACCCGGCAGAAAATGAAATGCCCGGGCAGTGATCGACGACAGATTGTTTAGCGTCAAGCGATTGGATACAAAGATGGCACCGCCGAGAAATTCTTCGGAGGTGTTCTGGTCGAGGAAGCCCCGCACATCAAACTGGTTGTTGCGGCCTATAAATGGGTCAGAGCGGGTACGAATGTAGGCCGAGCGAATGCGGTAGCGATCATTGCGACCCAGAAATCCAAGATCGTTAATGTCAACGTGTTCATCCGTGTATTCCAGACCAAGGCGAATACGCTTACCGCGAACCGGTGTGAATTCGAAATCCAGAAAACCGCCGTAGCCACGCTCTTCACCGTCGATGTCTGAGGTGAAAGCCTGACCGTCTATCGCAACGCCACCGCCGGACGACAGGTAATGCCAGTCGATCGCCTGAGCCAGGGCGTCGCGCTCCTTGTTTAGCACCGCGGTGGCCAGGGCGCCGATCGCCCGATACCCGCCGCCGGTATTGTTTTCATAGAGCACCCGGGCGATACCGTAGTCGCTGCCCTCGGAATGCAGGTTCTCGGTGAGTACCTGCCCATCGGGGGTGACAATGGAGGCGTCGAACTTGGTTTGTTTTTCAGCCGCCCCGAGGAAACCATAACGAATTTGGCC
>CAYWSI010000355.1:0-1483 GCA_964460585.1 uncultured Algimonas sp. | reverse complement strand
ATTATCGACTTCGCTCGGTTTGGGAAGAAGCACGGGCTGCTGGTTAAAGAGGATCGCTCGCGGGTCGGTGGTTTTATGAAAACCAACGATACCTTCCCAGGCGGGATACTGGCCGACGAAATTCTAACGCCGGGGCCAGGCAAAGTGCGCGCCTTGATCGTGACCGGCGGCAATCCGCTGTTGACGATGGCTGATGGTGAGCGACTGAAAGAAGCCTTTAGCGAACTCGAGTTGCTCGTAACCTTAGATATTCTACCGACCGAGACTGCGAGTGCGGGACACTACATGTTGCCTTGCACGGCCCCCCTCGAGCGGCCCGATCTACCGTTCATTTTTCCGCTGATGTTAGGCATGCAAGTGAAGCCTTATTTGCAGGCAACGCAACCGGTGCTTGAGCCGCCTGGAGAGACGCGGGATGAAGCGACCATCTATACCGATCTTGCCGCGGCGGCCGGAGTGTCGTTGTTTGGCTCTCGAATGTTCCAGTTCGTCATGCGACTCACCAAACGTCGGCGCGATGGAAACTCCTATGCGAGCATTGCCCAGCGAGGGCTCCTTAATGTCATCCTGCGGCTGTGTGGCCAACAGGGTTTCTCGCGTCTACTAGGCCATGGTGTTGCTCGCGCTGACCACACCCCAGGCGACTTTCTCGGGCAGCGGGTCTACACCGAAGCCGATGGCAGCGGTTTGATCAATCTGGCCCCGGTGGAATTAGTGACGCAATTACGCGAGTTGTTGGGTCAGGCTGATACCCAATCCGCGGAGGAAGCAGTGGCTACGATGACACCGCAAGGCGAAGGCAGATATCAGCTAATCACCAAGCGACAAGTAGAGACACACAATTCCTGGACCCACAATTTGAGCGATTTCTTGGATCGTTTGGGCCAGCGCAATTACCTGTTTATGCATCCCGCTGATGCAGATCGCGAAGGCTTTGCCGAAGACGATTTGGTGGATGCCATTACCCCTGCTGGGCGGATACGATTGCCTGTAAGTTTCAGTGGCGATCTGCTCCCCGGTGTGATTGCGGTACCCCACGGCTGGGGGCATCAAGACAGTGGCCAGATGACGGCTCGTGAATCGGCAGGCGTCAATGTGAATCTGTTGGCGCGTTCAGGTGTTGAGAACATCGACCCGGTCACGGGCATGTCACATCTAACAGGCATTGAGGTGCGCCTCGAGCGCGCAACCCAGGGTCTGGCCGCAAACTGGAGTGGGGTTGAGTCGGATACCCATGGGGTTACCGGCTCTGCGGGTTAAACCCTAGGGTACGCCACCGCCGCTCGCCTGCGGCCAAGGGGACAATCCAGGTCGGGTAGGAGTATTCTTAACCGTCGCCTGCAGCCGCTCTAATCACAGCCGAGGTATTCATTGTCATGCTTACAACGCTCGCTTGGGTTGGTCGCGGCGCAGCGACCCTCGGTGCATTCTCCTTACAGGTGTGGATGATGCCGCGGAGGCGAGTTTAGGCATGAGCATAGAG
>CAYWSI010000354.1:0-1494 GCA_964460585.1 uncultured Algimonas sp. | reverse complement strand
GATATTTCCTTGGAACTTTCGGACGTATTCTAAGCTGCTTTCTAGCCATTAGCTTGTTCATAATTAGCTATACTGGTTTGACGGTATATTTAGATATGTTCCGAAGACGCAGAAAGAATGGCCGTAAAGGTCTTTTCTGGAAATAATAAAAAATCCGTCAGTAGCTGGTGACACATCAGCTACTGATAATATCACCCATCCCGATTTACCTAGACGCCTTTAAGCTCAGCTCGAATTTCGGCATTATGCTCACCCAGGCGCGGCGGATAGCGGCGATAGGTTGGACCAGTTTCACTCATCTTAATCGGGCAGCCAATAGATTTTATCATGCCTACACTTGGGTGCTCTAGCTCGACGACCATACCACGCGAAATAAAGTGCGGGTCCGTTAAGCTGTCTCGCGGATAATTTATGGGTCCCGCGGGAATGCCTGCCGCAACCAATTTTTCTACCCACTCATCCGCAACACGCGTCTTTAAAACGTCCTCTAACAATGGAATCAGCACGTCACGATTTTCATTACGGTTGGCGTTTGCCGCAAAACGCTCATCCGCGCCAATCGTATCCTTTACATCCAAAGCCTCTACAAACTTACCCCAGAGCCGCTCTGTCCCTACTGCACAAATCAACATTTTATCAGCCGCCATGAGAGGCTGATATGGCGTGATAGACGGATGTTGGTTGCCCATTTTTTTCAAGGGTTGTTCCGTGGCAAAAAAAGTGCCTCCGAAATTTGCTAACCAAGTCGTTTGAGCATCGACTAAGGCAACATCAATAAATTGCCCCTTGCCCGTACCGCCAGGACGGTCTCGCTCATACAGCGCGGATTGCAGGCCTATCAACGTATAAAGTCCGGCGGTTATATCCGCGATAGGCGTAGGAAATCGAGCAGGGCCTCCCGTTGGCGCGCCTGTCATCGCCATTGTCCCGCTCTCACCTTGCGCAATTAAATCATAGCCGGGGCGGCCCGCTTTTGGCCCTGTATGACCATACCCACTAATCGCGCCGATAATGAGACGAGGATTGCTGATAAGCAGCGTGTCAGGATTCACGCCTGCACGCTTCATCGAGTCCATACGCGGAATATTCATGAGCAAGATATCCGCACTCGCGATTAATTTCATAAGAATAACATTATCTGCCTCATCTTTGATATTCAGCTCAATACTGCGCTTATTGCGATTTACAGATAGAAAATAGGCACTCTCACCTTCAATGAAGGGCGGTCCCCACCGACGAGACTGATCGCCAGTACCGGGGCGTTCAACTTTAACTACATCTGCGCCCAAATCGCCTAGCATCATGGAGCAATATGGCCCAGCTAGCGCTTCCGTCATATCGACAACCTTAATGCCGGAAAGCAATGAGTTAGACATGTTCGAAGCCCTTATACCAAGTATTTTAGTTCGGCCTATTTTTTACCTAGGGTAAATAATATATCTGAATCGCGATTTAAATATAGGCAGATACAGGCAGCCAACATCGGAATAGAAC
>CAYWSI010000353.1:0-1495 GCA_964460585.1 uncultured Algimonas sp. | reverse complement strand
TGACCCAACTCCCCCCGAATCCATTGCCATTGGCATTCCCCGGCACCACAAAACTAATCAACAGACAGATAAGAGCTGTCGGTAAAAGCCAAAAAGACAGGTTATTCATGCGCGGGAACGCCATATCGGGCGCGCCAATCATAATGGGTACGAACCAGTTGCCAAACCCGCCAATAACCGCAGGCATCACCATGAAGAAGATCATGATGAGTCCGTGCATGGACACATAAACGAGATATTGATGCTCGTTCTGGAAGAAATCAATTCCGGGACTCGCAAGTTCCATCCGCATCATAAAGGAGAGGAACCCCCCGATAAGACCAGAGATAATCGCGAAGATCAGATAGAGTGTACCAATATCTTTGTGGTTGGTGGAATAGAACCACCGTTGAAAGAAACCAGGCTTGCCGTCATCATCATAAGAGGATGTTGCAGGGGGGGTGTTTTCACCAGGGAGGGCTACCATTGTTCTCTCTCCTACTTCTGCGCCGCGGTTTGACCGCTGCCCAGATTATTTTGTGCGACTGTAGATGTGAATGAACCGTCATTGGCAATCCAGTTGGCATAGTCTGTTTTAGACACGACTTTCACTTCAATCGGCATATAATAATGTTTGATACCGCAAATCTCTGAACATTGACCGTAAAACGTACCTTCACGTTTCGCGCGGAACCAAGTTTCATTGATGATGCCCGGCACGGCGTCCATTTTAATGCCGAAACTTGGAACGGTCCAAGCATGCATATTATTGATGGATGTAACTAGGACTTTGACATTTGTATCAACTGGCACAACGAGCGCGCCGTCAGTCGCTAATAGATAGGGTTTACCCGCCGCTTTTGACTGTGTTTTGTCCAATGGGTTGGAAATGATTTCTTCGACATTTTCGTGATCAGGATAAGTATAAGACCAGTTCCATGTATTCCCCACGGCTTTGACCGTAACTTCCGTGTCTTTAATAACATCCTGATTATAGAGAAGGTTCATGGACGGAACGGCAATCCATAAAAGGATAACAACAGGCGCGACTGTCCAAGCAATCTCCAATAAGACATTATGTGTCGTTTTTGATGGGACTGGATTCGCTTTTTCGCGGAAGCGGATCATGATGAAAGCCATCAACCCCAATACGAAGGCAACAATTCCAGAAATAATATAAGTGACAATATTATAAACAGTCGTCAGCTCTTCCATCACAGGCGTTTCAGCTGTCTGAAGGTAAAAACCACCTGTCACAGGCATGCCTTCGCCGCGTTCCCCGCTCAGGCCCACAAAGGCTAATATAATGTAGCTGATAACCGCTAGAATAATCGCGATTGCGAGAGCGAGTATTGTATTCTTAGACCGCATGTGTCCCTCTTGAATTTCGCGCTCGAAAGATGGTCTTTACAAGCGTAGCAAACCTATAAGCACGAAAGGTTGATGAGTCCCCTATAGAATTCAGTACCTATTGTCGCATTTGGGCGGTTGTCTATAGCGAGATAGACCTTAGATA
>CAYWSI010000352.1:0-1497 GCA_964460585.1 uncultured Algimonas sp. | reverse complement strand
GCGTACTACAGGTCGCTGGCTGACTTGCACCTTACTGACTAAAACTGTCATAAATTCCTCCTGGGTCGTCTAACCCTTATTGAACGATCGCTTGAAAATCGATTTGCAAACTTAATGGACCAACCAAATCACCGAAATCCACTTCGATGGTTCGCTCAGCAGAATTGAAGCCGGTGTTATCAACCCCGGCCGGGGAAAAATCGTCATCACTATCCGCGGCACTAACGCCTCCAGACACAAGTAGGGAACTCGCCGAGTACGCAAGCTCACCCGGCAAGAAATCAATCACCACGAGGTTGGCCGCGTCCGCCCCAGCTGCGAGCTCAACCGCAATGCGGTAGCTGATCACGCTGCCGGGCAAGACGCGTGAACCACCCTGCGGATCTGTCACATTGGCGACGGTCTTGTTTACGACGACCGCTTGGCCTGCTATGACGAAATCATGCACATCGGTAAAAGTTGGTTCAGCGGGATCAAAACTAAGTCCAACGACCGCAGTCACGCCAAGGCCGCCAGCAACCGCATCACCCAGACCGGCGAACGCCGTGCCCACCGCGGGGAAATCGGGCTGCGCGAGATCATCTGCACCTGTGCTGGTCACAATGGTTAGCGGTACGGCACTCAACGAAGCCAACGAGTTAGCGCCTGCTGCCAAACCGACTGGCACATCTGCGCTGAGATAGATTTGTTGTTGTTCTGCAGGCGCAAGCACTGGATCATTGCTACCGGGTAGGTAGGCTTCATCGCCACCAGAACCAACCTGCAGGCCTGGCACGCCATTCGTCTCTAAGTGAATGGCCGTCAAACTGGTATCGAAGTCGTCGCCCACTAGAGTCGTTCTCGCAACCAAGCGAAAAGTCTCGACTCCATTCCCCGTATTGGTGAGGTTGTAGGTTTGTTGCGCGCCCGTCTGCGGCGCACTAACGGTGACCGAACCGACGTCTGCGTTGACGACGACGGCATCTAGCAGCTCGTCAACGGCAAGATCCACTGCTCTGGATACAGCAGGCTGGGGGACTCCAGCGATTGAGAATTGCGCGACCACTTCATTGCGAACGCTGAAACCAGCAGGCGTCGCTGCAGCAACGCCCCTGCTGAGTAAGCCGCACAAGAGCACCAAACAGACACAGCACGCCAGCTGCTGACGACGAAATCGCGAGCACACAGGCGAATCAGAGCTGTCAACAATGGGGCGATCCATGGCCAATGCAGGGTCTCAATACGGTTTTTTGAACTTGGACCAGTACTTTAGGTACTTACTAGGGGAGAACCGTGATCGAGCGCACAGGGTCAAATACGTGACGCTCTGTTTACATAGAAACGCCAACTTGACGGCGAATTAGGAGGTTATGGGGCCAGATAGGGGCGCTTTGAGCGCAAATTGGCGTCCTAGCGGCGCCGGGGGTCAAGAATCCGTGAGCCGGAGAGTCGTCGTTTCGCTGATTGCATCGAACCAGATTTCGGCAGTGCCGGCATGCAGTTGACGCAGGACTGCGG
>CAYWSI010000351.1:0-1497 GCA_964460585.1 uncultured Algimonas sp. | reverse complement strand
ACTCGCGTGTCTCTGCAGAAAGCGCAGGCATAAATTCACGTTCTGCCGTCCAATTTTCAGCCACATCCTCTAGGCTATCATAGAGCCCTGCCCCGAGCCCCGCCAAATAAGCCGCGCCAAGAGCTGTGGTTTCCAAAACCGTCGGGCGCAAAACGGGCATATCCAATATGTCTGACAGATAGCTGCACATCCAGCTATTGGCCGCCATACCGCCGTCCACACGCAAAGCTGTCGGCGTCACCCCGTCTTTGCTCATGGCGTCAAACAAATCATGCGTTTGATAGACGACGCTTTCCACGGTGGCGCGAATAAGGTGATTTCGTCCCGTATCACGCGTCATACCAAAAACAGCGCCGCGTGCATCCGGTGCCCAATAAGGCGCGCCGAGACCTGTGAAAGCCGGAATGAGATAGACTCCGCCCGTACTGTCGAGCGCTTCGCAAATGGCTTGCGTCTCTGAGGCATTTTCGACCAATTTCATTTCATCGCGAAGCCATTGCACCGACGCCCCCGCCATAAAAATAGAGCCTTCCAGCGCGTAACTTGTTTGGCCGTTGATGCGGTAGCCAACCGTGGTGAGGAGCCTATTCTTAGACAGAACCGCCTCTCCGCCCGTGTTTAAAATAACGAAACAGCCCGTGCCGTAAGTTGATTTAATATCGCCCGGATTGAAACAGGCTTGACCAATGGCGGCGGCTTGTTGGTCGCCCGCGACGCCCGTTATTGGAATATTTTTATCTAGGACCGTGCACATCCCGAAAACATCTGCGCAATCCAAAACCAGAGGCAGGCCTTTACGCGGCACATCAAAGAGCTCTAGCAGTTCGTCGTCCCAGCCCTGAGCATGTATATCAAACAGGTTGGTGCGGCTGGCATTTGTTGCGTCGGTGACGTGGCGAGCCCCGCCGGTCAGGCGCCAAATCAAGAAACTATCGACCGTCCCGAAACAAAGCTCCCCTGCTTGCGCCCGCGCTCTTGCCCCATCAACATGGTCCAATATCCACGCCATTTTCGAACCAGAGAAATAAGGGTCATGCAACAGGCCCGTCTTCGCCCGTAAATCTTCAACTGGCATTTTCTTCGCGAGGCTCTGACAATGCGCGGCCGTCCGGCGATCTTGCCAGACAATGGCATTATAAATTGGCGTGCCTGTTTCACGGTCCCAAACAATGGTAGTTTCCCGCTGATTTGTGATGCCAATAGCGGCGGCGTCATGGCCAGCTTTAACGGTAAAGGCATAGGCTTGTTTGAGGGTAGAGAGGACAGTGTTCCAAATCGCTTCGGGGTCATGTTCCACCCAGCCATCTTTTGGGTAAATTTGCGGGAACTCTTCCTGTGCGGAAAAGAGAATGTCACCGCTCAGCGAAAAAACAACGGTCCGCGAAGAGGTTGTACCTTGGTCAATCGATAGAATTACAGAGCTCATGAGTAGTCAATGCATCGAAATCAGGCGGGCGGCAATAAGGCCTCACAAATTTCTGGCAGTTAAAGCCATAG
>CAYWSI010000350.1:0-1506 GCA_964460585.1 uncultured Algimonas sp. | reverse complement strand
CATCTTCGTGATGATCATGATCGTGAGCATGACTGGCCGAAATGGACTGCAGGAATAAAAATAGGCTTGCGATGATGAGACAACATAGTCGCGCGCTATGCGTCCGCATTTTTTGTCTAAGTGATATGTCAGAAAGCTTAATCACAAAGAGCCAATTAAAGTAACGCTATAACATTAGCAATTGTTTTTTGTGACCTAACAAAGCCCCTTAAGCCTTCACCTTCGCCGTCACCGCCTCTTTGGCGAGTTTTGTGACGGCGACATAATCTAATTTGCCTGTCCCTAAGACGGGGATTGCGTCGACGGAGATGAGTTTTTTGGGCACTGAAATTTCAGGCACGCCGTGGGTTTGGGCCCAGCGCATAAGCTCTGCGCGTCTGGCGTCGGGGCGGTCCGTCAGCAAGATGATTTGTTCCCCGCGTTTCGGGTCGGGCAAAATGGCGGCGGCGTGCATGTGATCGGGCCAAAGCGCGGCGGCGCAATTTTCAACCACGGTGAGCGAGACCATCTCGCCGCCAATTTTGGCAAAGCGTTTCAGCCGTCCGCGAATGGCAAAATAACCTTCTGCATCGACGGAGACGACATCTCCCGTGTCGTGCCAGCCGTCTTCGGGTTCAATTATCTGCCCCGGGTTATCAGGCGAAATATAGCCTTTCATGACGTTCGGCCCGCGCACAAAGAGGCGGCCGCCATCTTCTAATCCTTCAACTTTTTCTAATCGGCTCTCAATACCAGGCAGCATTTTACCGATAGTGCCAGCGCGTATATCGCCGGGTTGATTAGCCGCGAGAACCGGCGCGCATTCTGTCACGCCATAGCCTTCTAAGACTTCAAAATCGAAACGCTCTTCCGCCGTGCGGCGCGTTTCCTCTCTTACGCGCTCCGCGCCGCAGACGGCAATGCGTAGCGAGTCGAGGCCGCCATCGGCGCTGGCCCGCATATATTGTTGAAGGAAGGTATCGGTCGCAAATAAAACGGTCGAGCGGGATTTGAATATCCGCTTGGCAATGGTCTTTGTTTGCAGCGGCGAGGGATGCAGCACAACGGGATGCCCGCTGAGTATCGGCCAAATCGTACCGGCCGTCAGACCGTAGCAATGAAAAGTCGGCAGCGGGTTAAAGAAAATATCCGTTTCTTCCAGACGCACATGTTCTTCGATTTGTTCGACATTGGCGAGAATATTGGCGTGGGAGAGGACAACGCCTTTAGGACGGCCTTCCGTTCCAGATGTGAATAAAATAATCGCGGGCTCGTCCGGTGACGGTTTCGGCGCTAAGAGTTTTGGAAAAATAGGTCCAATCACAGCGCGGAGTTTTGCGCTTAGCCCAATCTCATTTTTCAGGTCTTCAAGATAAATAATATTTAGCTCGCTAGACAGCGCCTCTATCAAGGTCGAGAGCCCGCCGAGCTCAATAAATTTGCGGGCCGTGACGATGGATTTTAATTGACCTGTTTGCGCGGCGGCTTTCAGGTTTTGTACGCCCGCCGAGAAGTTCAACATGGCCG
>CAYWSI010000349.1:0-1506 GCA_964460585.1 uncultured Algimonas sp. | reverse complement strand
CGGTTGCGCCCGTGGACGGACCGATGATGGTAGCAGGGGCCAAGGTTTTTACGCCCCATACAATCGCTTTTGATTTGGTAGGTTTGAATTTATATTTGAAACCTGAATAATGGGCCTGAAAAGAATGGAAAGCTGACGTCTAATGGAAACCCTTCTGCTTCTCATTCCGTTAGGAATTTTTCTTCTCGTTTATCTCCTGCGCGGTTCGCGCGGATTTACGCCGCCAGAGGTCTCGCCGATTTCAAAGTCAGATTTAGGCGCGTTTGAGCCAGCGCCGTCCCTCTGGGTGAATGCGTCTGAAGCGGCTCTTTTTGGGATTTTATCCCGCCATATGCCGCGCGGGTTTCATGTTCATGGCAAAGTTCGATTGGAAGATATTATTCGCGTGAAGCGAGGGCTGCCTGAACAGCTCCGTTGGGCGGCGCGGGGGCGTGTGAAATCTCGTCATGTGGATTTTCTGATTACGAACAAAAGCGGAAAGCCCGTCATGGCGATAGAGCTAGACGGTGCCTCCCATAATGTCCGGAATCCGTCGGAGGCTGATAAGGTGAAAATGGCTCTTTTTAAGGCCGCTGCGATTCCTCTGCGTAGAATCAGTGTTGGTGAAAATTTCGAGCCTATTGCGAGCGAAATCGGGAGGTTGTTAAAGCCATCTTAACTACAATCCGATTGAGTAGAGGTTGGCGCAAAACAGGGATGGTAACGTGTTCGGAAAATTTAAACGCAAAAAAGCTGAAAAGCCACAAGATCAGATAGAAAAAACTGATGAGCGCATGGCTTTGACAAAAGTTGAAACCGCCGCGAAAATGATTAAATCGGCTGAGCAAAACTCAGATGTCGCACCGTTAAATGAAGCAAGCCAGGCTCTTAAGATTGCACGTGATTTCTTTGGATTAGAAAACACGCCGATTGAGATTTGCATGGTCCAAGTTGCACTTGGCGATATGTTTTTCAAACTCGGCCGCGAAGAGTCGAATAAAGCCATTATTGCGCAGGCTAAAACAGCCTATCGCACTGCGATTACGATGGCATCTGTACAGGGTGACGAGGCGCTTCGCATGGATTTGCGGGCAAAGGTTAAACTGGTTGAAAGTCTTTTAGGGCAAAGCCCCAAAACTCCGTCCCTATTTCACGCCGCTTAGATTTTCAAATAAATCAAAGCCTTGTCGGAAAGTTCAAGAGAATAATCCGCACCTAACCCAAATGGCCCTATAAACAGCTCATCGACGTTATTGCGTCTCGCCGTTTTTAGGTTTCCCATATGTTTAATCTCTTTCGTCGGTCTGCCGACCCTTTTGCTATGCGCAGGTCTCAGTCCCCAGAGCGCAAAGCGTCTCGCCCCTTATTAGCTACACACCTTCCACGTAGTTTGAGCGCGCCAATTCAAAATTATACCGCGCTTTGCCGCGAAGGTTTTGCGCGCAATCCGATTGCTCATCGTTGCGTGCGCCTCATCGCGGAAAGTGCGGCGTCGGTGCCGTTGCGAAGCGATGACGTTCGGGTCGC
>CAYWSI010000348.1:0-1514 GCA_964460585.1 uncultured Algimonas sp. | reverse complement strand
CCCGCAAAGTGCTTTTAGCGCGGGAGGCTTTGTCGAAACTCGGCGTGGCCAATGGGAATATATTTATTCGGACCATGGCTCTGACCGTCGGATTTAATTTCTTCGGCAATGCCGCCGCGAGCGAAGGCGAGACCTTTCTGGCGGGATATCATATCCTTATGCAAATGATTACGATGGCGGCGCTCGTACTCGACGGTTTCGCCCATACAGCAGAAGCTGTCACGGGCGCAGCATATGGTGCAAAAAACCGCGCGCGCTTTGACCGCGCCGTCCGTTTGACGAGTGAGTTCTCTATCGGCTTCGCATTTTTCATTGGAGGGGTTATTTATTTAGGCGGCCCCTTTCTTATTCGGGTGCTGACGACGGACCTCGCCGTGATTGAAAGCGCAATGACCTATCTCCCCTTTTGCGCGCTCGCGCCGATTGCAGGATTTGCCGCCTATCAAATGGACGGGATTTTCATTGGCACGACCCGCACCGCCGCCATGCGTAATGCCGGCATTGCCGCGGTCACCTTATATATTGGCGCGCATTATCTGATTTACCCCGTCATGGGACCTGCGGGAATTTGGGCGGCCTTCTTATTTTATTACATCATGCGCGCGGTTACATTAGGAATCGCTTACCCGTCTATTCGGCGGCATATGGAAAGCGCGTAACGTTTTAAATTAAGTCAAATCCGTACCAACAGCTTCAGCAATTGTCTTAAACCCATCCGCCTTTGCGCGGGCTTCGAGGTCCGTGCAAATTTGCGCGACGAGCTGCGGGCCGTGATAGACGAGCGCGGAATAGAGCTGCACCGCTTTCGCGCCGGCCCGAATTTTCGCATAGGCCTGCGCGCCGCTGCCAATCCCGCCCACACCGATGAGGTCGATATTACCATTCGCAGCCCCTGCGAATTCGGCCAATATACGTGTAGATTTTTCAAACAAGGGCTGCCCAGACAACCCCCCGCCCTCACCTGCGTGAGCGCTCACAAGGCTATCGGGACGGTCCAAAGTCGTATTGCTGACAATGATAGCATTCATCCCATAAGTGCGCGCTTGTTCCACGATCCGGTTGATTTGGCTCACCTCAACATCTGGCGCGACTTTGAGGAAAATCGGAACGCTCGGCTTATCTCCCATAAGCGCCGCCCGTGTCTCGGCAATACGGCCAAGCAAATCTTCCATCTCATCCGCGCCTTGGAGTTTGCGCAGGCCGGGCGTGTTGGGTGAGCTAATATTAATCGTGAAATAATCCGCATGACCCCAAAGCCGCGTCAGGCCTGTCACATAATCGGCGGCGCGGTCTTCGCTATCTTTATTTGCGCCCAAGTTCGCCCCAACAATCCCGCCATTGCCTGCGCGCGCTGTTAGCCGCGCTTCGAAATGGTCCAAACCGCGATTGTTAAATCCCATACGGTTGATAACAGCTTCATCCTCGGTCAGTCGAAAGAGGCGCGGCTGCGGATTTCCGACTTGCGGGCGCGGCGTGACCGTGCCGCATTCCACAAACCCAAATCCCGCGCCGAG
>CAYWSI010000347.1:0-1530 GCA_964460585.1 uncultured Algimonas sp. | reverse complement strand
CGGAAGGTCATTGTTTTCGCGATCAAACGATTGATCTTTGCGATATTCAAAATCAGACAACCCTTGCGGAAACCAGTGTCACAAGTTTGGAAACGATTATCAGCCTTGTCGAGGCAGGGCGGGGAATCTCATTGGTACCAGCGCTGGCGAAAAGTCGGGGCTGGCTGGACCGTCCCAATATTGGCGTGCAAGCGTTACGTAGTAGAGGCGCGACGCGGCAGCTTAATTTGACCTTTCGGAAGAGCGCCCCTCGGCGAGCCTTGATTGACGCGATTTCGAAAGAAATTGCGGCCCTACTGGTCTAAGGGCATTTACAGTGATAAGATTGACCTATGGCCGCAGGATATAATTTTCACCGCTTTACGGGATGGCGATTGTTAGCGCTGGTCGTTATTTTTTTGGCCTATACGCTCTGGTTTATTGGTCCTGGTCCATTTGGCGATTTGACCCGATTGGAAGACTATAAAAACCTGCAATCTCGTGGATTTTATTCAGGCGCCGAGGCGGTCAGCGCGATTGAGAGTTTGAGCGCGGAAGGCAGGCGTATTAAATTCAAAGCGCTGGGCTTTGATATTATCTATATGGTTCTGCAAACTTGGGTGTTTGAAGCTCTTATCGCTTTTGGGCTTACGGTGCGGGGACTTTTGGGGACCCGTTGGCGCTGGTGTTTACTCGCTCCCATGGGGTTTTTGCTGTTTGATTTCCTTGAGGATAGCTTTCTGGCATTAGTCATGCTGACTTCGTCTGAAATCATTGGGAGTATGGCCGGCGTTTTCACATTTTTTAAATTCGTGTTTTTTGTGCCTTTAGTGTTTTTGTCTCTTGGATTGGGTCTGTCAGTTATCGTGACCATTATCTTGCGAAAACTTAAGAACGAAAGGGGTAGAAATTAACGACCTTTTAACTGTAATGTTAGAGGTTATTAGCCATGAAAAATTCTGTTAAAACATTTCTGAAATTCAACCGTTCCCTCACGGTCTCGACCATGCTTTGCGGTGCCGCTTTGATGATGTCAGCCTGTTCGACAGCGCCAAAGACGGATAATCCGAATGGGTATGCGCAAGGGCAAGCGCCTGCGAAATCCACTCAGGGTTCTGAATATAATGATTCTGAATTGGTGACGGCCATCTCAGATCATTTGGGCGTCACAGCGGAAAGCGCAGCGTCCAGTATTGAACGTATTTTTAAAAAACAAGGCCGCCCTGTTGGTTATATCACAGGTGAAGAAGGCGGCGGAGCGCTTATCTTTGGCGCGAAATATGGCGAAGGTACATTATGGATGAAGAATGGCCAATCGCGTAAAG
Source organism: uncultured Algimonas sp. (assembly GCA_964460585.1). Lineage (GTDB taxonomy): Bacteria > Pseudomonadota > Alphaproteobacteria > Caulobacterales > Maricaulaceae > Litorimonas. The sequence continues at coordinate 226 of CAYWSI010000347.1, read as the reverse complement.
TCTATTGGAAAGGCCCGACCGTTGGTTTTGATGCGGGGGCTGAAATCAGCCGTGTTTTCACATTAGTATATGATCTCGATGATATGGATGATATTTTCCGCCGCTATCCGGGCGTTGATGGGTCTGCCTTTCTTGTTGCGGGTATGGCCGTCCACTATGAACGGGCAAATGGCGTAACACTCGCCCCAGTGCGAGCTGGTGCAGGCGTGCGTTTGGGCGCGAATGT
>CAYWSI010000346.1:0-1534 GCA_964460585.1 uncultured Algimonas sp. | reverse complement strand
TACCCGGGATGCTGGATGACTTATTCGCGACCGTGCCCCCTGCAACCCGAATTGTGGTAGTCGGTGTGTGCTTGCAAACCGATCATATTCGACCGCTGCCTGCGATCAACAAGGAGCTAGCGCTCCAATTCGTGCTGGGTTACACGGAAGCTGAGTTTGCCGAGAGCCTAACGTTTATTGCGGAAGGTCGATTCGACATCGCCGACCTGGTCTCGCATCAAATTGCCATGACAGATGTTGCCGCGACCTTCGACGCGCTGAAGAACCCAGATAGGCATGCCAAGGTCATCATCGATCCGACGCTGCCGTAGAACGCTGTCTTAGATAGAAAACTGGCACGCTAGGCGTTATAGCACTCACAGCCCGCCGATTGATCGTACAAGCGGAACTAGCGTAGTCTTAGAACAACAGCGCGCCCAGGAGAACGGCATGAGTACCACCTGCCTTGTCACCGTGAAAGACCGAGTCGCCACCATCACACTCAACCGCCCGCATAAATTTAATGCGTTCAACCTAGAGAGCTATCAAGCGACCACCGACGCCCTGAAAGCAGCGGACACCGATACCAATGTGGGCTGCATTATTCTAACGGGTGCGGGAAAAGGCTTCTGCAGCGGTGATGACGTAGAAGAACTCATGGGCGGCGACGGTCTACAAGGTCTAGGCGATAAACGCTTCGAAATACCCGGCCCTACCATGCGCCGCTCAACAACGCCAATCATCGCCGCCGTAAATGGTGCCGCGGTAGGCTACGGCTTTGAGTTGGCACTAATGGCGGATATTCGGCTTGCCTCTCACACGGCCAAGTTCTCCCAGATGTTTATCCGCCGCGGCCTGATTGCGGGCGCCGATAGCTTTCGCGCACTCAACCAATTGTGCGGCCCGGCAGCCGCTGCTGAGATCTTACTCACCGGCGATATGATTATGGCGGAAGAGGCACTGCGACTGGGTATTGTCGGCCGTTTAAGCGAACCCGATAATCTGCTAGACGATGCACACCAACTCGCAAAACGCATCGCAGCAAATCCGCCCCTCGCGGTTGAGCGTACCCGAGCCGCCCTGCAACTGACTCGTTCGGGGCACAATGAAGCGCTGGAATCCCTTGCTAAAGAGGCGCTGACCGAACTCATGCGCACATCCGATCACGCAGAGAGCGTTGCGGCGTTCTTGGGAAAGCGGGAACCGATTTACAATGGCAAATAGCGACAACCCTTACTCTACTCCGGCCTCCACCTTAGCGCCGCCACTGCAAAGAGACGAATCCCTCGAAAAGCTCGCCTCGGCACAGAGACTAACGATGTACGCCATCATTGGGCTCCTCTTGTCGATACTCTTGTCGATAATCGTGAGTTTCTTCTGGCTCAACGACACAGTCGCTTCTCTTTTTGGCTTGGCCGCTGGCATTTTTGTCATCGTTGCTGCTGTGAAACTAAGTCGAGCTTTGGGGGGTAGGCTGGATCGCAACGATGTTGTGTGTTGTTGCGCTGCTGCTGCCGTTGCTAGGACTACTCGTTCTTGCGGCTCTCTCTAGCCA
>CAYWSI010000345.1:0-1542 GCA_964460585.1 uncultured Algimonas sp. | reverse complement strand
GGCTTAAACAATGGGCATATGGCGAGAACAATCACGCGCTGGTTTTTGTGCATGGCTTCAATGTGAAATTCAGGGATGCGATCCTTCGTGCCGGACAGCTTGCATACGACTTAGACTTTAGAGGGCCTGTTGTACTTTTTAGCTGGCCATCCGAAGGTGAGATTGAGGACTACGGCAAAGACACTCGGAATATTGAATTGGCAGTCCCGCATTTCAAATCATTACTTACGGATCTTGCCGCCGAACCCGCGATTCAGAAGATTAGCCTCATTGCGCATAGCATGGGTAACAGACTCGTCACAGAAACTCTTTCTGAACTGAGCTTAGAACGGAATCATACCGCACAGGGTTACGTTCTAGAGAACATAGTTATGGCAGCAGCAGATATTGATCTCGTCAAGTTTGAGCAACAACTTGCCGAAAGAGTATGTGAGGTGGGGCAGCGAGTGACGCTGTACGCTTCGTCTGCTGACAAAGCTCTTAAGGGTTCTGCGCGATTGCGAGGTGGTCACCTACGCGCAGGTTTGATTCGTGATGGACGTATCGCGCTGGCTGATGGCGTTGACAGTATCGATGTTTCTGGAGTCGATGCTGGTTGGTTGGCTCATATCGAGCTCAACCATTCTTCCTATGGTGATGAACTGATAGATGACCTTTACTATCTCTTGAGGCATTCAATGCCACCGCAAGATAGAAACCTCCTTCGTTCGAAAAACAAGAAGCATTGGAAAATTGCCCGTTAAACATTGCGGGAAGAAAGTATACGGTATTGTTACGCAGGCGCCGCCTAACAAATCGATGCAGTCGGAAAGTTGACCTGGTCTTCCGGGCTGGCTACGCCAGTCCTCAGCCCCGCCTCAAGCTCCGCTGATCTCAAACGTTAGGCGGCGTCGCGAGATTGTTCCAAGCCATAGGATCTTCTAGCTCCGGAAAGCAGACATTCGGTCTAGCGGTAGAAACTGCCGAGAACGGCTAGGCGCTGCCATTCGCTAACCCGCTTCGACTGTGAAACTCATGGTGCCACCTTCGATGGTGACCGATCCGAAATCGCCACTGATACGATAACCTTTCTCGGTTTGCTCAAGCTCATCAATGTTTCCGTAGTCACGAGAGCCATCGGGATCAATACTGGAGTTTGTCTGCTCCATGGACTTGAGCCCGTCAACATCCTTGAAACCTGCGAAAGCAAGCTGTGCACGCCTATAGCAAGTGTAGTTCTCGGGTAGCGGTGCCTCGTAGTACTGAGAATCGGGCCAGATACTGGCATCGAGCTCAAAAACAAGTCGTTCGTCAGCAATGCCCCACGACAGCACGAATGAATCATTCAGATCGATTCCCAGAAACTCCGGTTTTTCTGTCCATCGCATTTTGGAAATTGGGCTCTTCGTGTTGTGAATCGAATGGCGGCTGCGGGACGATTCCTGCCCTGCACTCCTTCTAGTCGAACGTCCGCTATCGTCCTTCAATGCCTGGAATACTTGCACACTAGGTGTGGCTTGTCTCGGCTCGCTTTGAGATTTCGACTACACGCCGCCTAACAAA
>CAYWSI010000344.1:0-1545 GCA_964460585.1 uncultured Algimonas sp. | reverse complement strand
CCATTATCTTGATGGGTTTGGTGTTCCTGCTGGCGGGGGCGTTTTATGCCATCACCATCGATATAGGTGCCCGCGATGCGACCGTTAATCTGGGGCTCACATTCGTGCCGAGCCGGTTGTTGTTGCCGGGGTTGTTCCTGATCGCTTGCTTCATCTCGTTTGCCATGGGTACCTCGATGGGGACCATCACGGCCATCGCTCCCATCGGTATCGGGCTCGCCGAGGCCGTCGGATTGAGTGTGCCGCTGGCGCTGGGTATCGTGATCGGTGGCGCGATGTTCGGCGATAACTTGTCCTTTATCTCCGACACGACCATCGCCGCAACACGCACGCAAGGCGTACAAGCGCGAGATAAATTTCGTGCGAACTTGCTTATCGTCTTACCCGCAGTGGTGTGCACCTTCATCGGTTTGCTGTTCGTGCCGATCGATACGACCTCTAGTGTGGCCACTGGTGATTACAACATTTTGTTGGTTTTGCCTTATCTGATCATCATCGCTTGTGCGCTGACCGGGATGAACGTGATTGCGGTGTTGGGTGTTGGCATCGCCACGGGTTGTGCTGTTGGTTTGGGCACCGGGGCGTTTTCTCCCCTGGAGATGTTTGCCAGCCTGCACAAAGGTATGAGCTGGATGCAGGAGTTGGTGATCATTGCGTTAGTCATCGGCGGCATCGTTGCTTTGATGCGCACCTATGGCGGCATCGATTGGTTGCTCACCCGCTTAACTGCGAATGCAAAAACCGCCAGGCAAACCGAGTTCAGCATCGCCGCCTTGGTGAGTGTGCTGGACATATCGATGGCCAATAACACCGTGTCGATCGTGTCGGCCGGCCCCATCGCACGAGACTTGGGTGCTAAGTTCCAAATTGACCCGAGGCGCATAGCCTCGCTCTTGGATGTGTTTTCTTGCGGCTGCCAGGGCATCGTGCCGCACGGGGGCCAGATGCTTGCTGTATCCGCCTTGGCTGGCATCTCACCACTGGCTGTACTGCCCTACAGTTGGTATCCCATGGCGTTATTGTTCTTCGGCGTGCTGGCCATTGCATTCAATCTTCCGCGCTTCAAAGACTCCGCGCAGGATGATTTGGCTGTCTAAAACCATGAAGGAATTCGCGGTACGATGAAGATTGGCCTGTTTGCCGATGTGCAGAACATTTACTACACCACTCGGCAAATTTACGGCCAGTCGTTCAACTATCGTGCTTTGTGGGCCGCAGTTGCCGCTGAGGGGGCGATAGCCGTTGCCAACGCGTATGCCATTGATCGCGGCGACGGGGGGCAGATGAAATTCCAGAACGCCTTGCACCACATGGGCTTCACGGTGAAGCTCAGACCTTTTATCCAGCGGGCGGACGGCTCCGCTAAGGGAGATTGGGATGTGGGCATCGCCATCGACGTGATGGAGGTGGCGCCCACTGTCGATCGGGTGGTGCTGTTATCCGGTGATGGTGACTTCGATCTGTTGCTTGAGCGGGTGATGGCTAATCATGGGGTTGAGACCCATGTCTATGGGGTAGAGCGTCTCACTGCGAGCTCGCTAAAGC
>CAYWSI010000343.1:0-1557 GCA_964460585.1 uncultured Algimonas sp. | reverse complement strand
GTCAAAGCCGTCCATAGTCGCATTTTCTGAGCGGGAAATCGTTGGCGGCAGGTGTGATTTATTGCACAACGATTGCGCGGCCGCTCAGGGCAGCCCCGCAATGGTTGAGCAGAGCGCGCCGAATCTCTGATCTGACGGTCCTGGTCGACTGTGGGGCTGTGGGGCTGTGGTAGCATCCCGTATTTCCGTTTTCAGAAACGCAGAATATGAGGCAAATTCTGCCAATTTTGGTTGTCCTCATTACTTTCTAGTAGTTTTAAATTGAGGTATCAATGCTCTCATCAATCAAACTGATTTCCTTAGGTGCAATTCGCACCTCTATCCTGAGTGCATTCCTGACCGCACTGAGCCTGGCGGCTCTGTTGTATGCTGCGCCAAACGCTCTGGCGCAACAGGCTGATCCCGAAACACGCAGTGCCCAAGACTGTTATGAGCAATCCGATCAGCGCTGTTTGAAAGAGATGTTTGCCGATATTGTAGATAATCCTTCGGAAGAAAAGTCGAAAGCTATCTACCTCCTTGGTCAGTTAAAAATGGCCGAAGGCGAGGACTTGGAAGGTGCAAAAGATCAATTCGTGATGGCCCTCATGTTCGCGGATGGCTATGAGGACGAAGCTTTAGAAAAGTTGAATATGCTTCATGAAGGCGGCAAAGTTGAGTTTGCAACTGCAGATTGCACACTCATAAAAAACGAAGACTGTTTCCATCGCATCATTGCAGGTGATGACCCCGTCAAGATCCGCAATGCGCAATATCTGCTGGGCAAACGTATTCTGGAAAAAGACCCTGTAAAAGCTCTAGAGCTTTTTTCTAGCGCAATACAGGGGGGACATGGTTCTGCCCAATGTGAGCTTGCGCAATTTTATAAGGATGATGAATTATCGGTCCCAGCGGACTACCAGAAGTATATCAATGAAAGTCTGGACTGCCCCTTCCAGCATCCCTTTAAGAAATTCAATGAAAAGCACTACGACAAATATAAGGTCAAGAAAGACCATAAAGCCTATGCCTTGGCTGATACAGGATATGCCTATTTCATAGACGGCAAAAGTGATCCGGGGTATGCGGCCACATTAGTGAAAAAGTACTGCGAAATAAATGTCAAAAAGAAATCCGATGGCTTTCAATGCAATGTTATCAATGTAGATGGACTCTGGGTGAAAGACGCTCATTTTAAACCCTTGCCCGAGAAATTTACGGGCGTAGATGACCTCATAAATAACGATGCTCAGAAAGCTTTTCAGGGACCATATAGTAAAAATCAAACCACAAAAGTGTTTGTTCAATCCATTACCGGAAATTGGAGTTGGCAAGCCAAAGGAAACTCCGAAATCACATTAGAAGCGTTGACCACCAAAGCGCTCAAAAATTGTGATAGGTACTATAAGGAAAAACTCGATAATCGTTGTGTGGTTGTTAATGTGAATGGTAAATGGGTCGACGAATAGTTGCTTAAGCTGGTTAAGGGAATCGGTAATTTGTCCGGATTAGATCAGGAAGAGAGCAGTTGCTAATCATTGGCAGTGACAACGATATTCCGCAACGGTTGCGCGTGCC
>CAYWSI010000342.1:0-1568 GCA_964460585.1 uncultured Algimonas sp. | reverse complement strand
ATATCAAACGCATGCTCGGTTACAGCACCATTTCTCATGTCGGCTTCTTGTTGCTTGGCTTTGTCGGTGCGTCCAATGAGGCCTATAGCGCCTCGATGTTCTACGCGATTACCTACGCCTTTACCACGCTTGCGGTATTCGGTGTGCTGCTTGCCTTGTCACACAAAGGTTATGAGGCGGTCATGCTCGACGATTTGCGCGGGCTCGCCAAACGAAACATGTTGCTGGCATCGGTCATGATGCTGGCGATGATCTCACTCGCAGGTGTTCCGCCAACGGTTGGTTTCTACGCCAAATTGTTGGTTTTGAAAAGCGCCATTGGTGCTGACTACCTGTGGCTCGCACTCATTGCAGTGTTCATGTCGGTGGTTGGTGCTTTCTATTACCTGCGTATCGTCAAGCTGATGTTCTTCGATGATCCGGTTGAGCACACAGAGGTGCAGCCGGCCATGGATGTTTCAGCAGGGCTTGCGATAAATGGTTTGGCGGTCCTAGCCTTTGGAATCATGCCAGGTGTGATCATGGCCGCTTGCGTCGCAGCCTTTGCTGGCTGACAGGGCCGGACCCCCAATGCGGTTGGCTGACGCGGTTGGCTGACTGGGACCTGAATGATTGATACTCTATGCTGAGCATTAATTTGGGGCCAGCATGCAACCTTCTCTACTACATTCGTTCCTTTTCATAGCTACAACTTTTACGCTCCAGCGATTGCTGCAAGGGCGCGTGGCTGAGTAAGGATAATGACAATAAATCGATGGGTTCTGTTTGCTGGTCTTACAATTTGTGCAACCATTGTTTGTATCACTATTTATAGTAATTGGCTGGTCGGTAGAGCCTTACAGAAAGTCGGCTTGGAAATTGGCGCAATCACTAATCCGATCTCTATTCACGATAGTGTGTGGATTGAAGAGTTGACGTGGCTTGACGTTAGAGATTTGGTGAAATCTGGTACAACCTCTGTCATCTTGCCTACCGGTGGAATTGAACAAAATGGTCCGTTTGTAGCAACGGGAAAACATAACATCGTTGTCGAATTGATGAGTGAAAAAATTGCTAGAAAACTTGAAAATACTCTGATTGCACCGGTTGTCAAGTTTGTACCAGAAGGGCAACATGAGCCTCCGTCAGGTCATATGCTGTTTCCTGGCACTATCGGGTTAACGGAAAGTACCTTTGAAGCAGTTCTTTTAGAGATATGTCTGTCTTTAAAAAATCATGGATTCACCGATATTTTTATAATTGGAGATTCATGAAATATATCTATAGCTTTTAATAACCTATAGCTACAGTGATATTGGATTCGCCGTTGTACAGATTTAAAACTCATGGAATGGAATGCCTTGCCATTCGATAATTTCATTTCCAGCTCCAGGTTTATCTTCGTCGCGAAACCAGAATCGCGGTGTAGTCGTTTCATGTGTTGATAAGATTTCGTATGTTGAAAACAGTTCAATAAGAGAACTCTGTTCAGCAACAATTGATGGCTGACTTTGCGAGTTTCGTACAGCAAACAGTGTGGAGTACGAATCAAGAATATCCCGTTTTTCAATCGATCCGACATTGTGTAT
>CAYWSI010000341.1:0-1578 GCA_964460585.1 uncultured Algimonas sp. | reverse complement strand
TTGGTGTTCTTATCAATCAGTACGCTCATGCCTTACCTCCGGCTGCCGCGACGGCCTTCTGGGCGGCATCGGTCAATGATGTCGCCGCAATCAAATTCAATCCACTGGCAGTGAGCAATTCGCCACCCTTTTTTGCGTTGTTGCCCTCGAAGCGCACCACGACCGGAACCTCAACACCCACATCTCGTACCGCGGCAATAATGCCCTCCGCGATGATGGCGCAACTTACGATGCCACCGAAGATGTTAATCAAGACTGCCTGCACGTTGGTGTCGGAAAGAATAATCTTGAATGCCTCGGTCACCGCCTCTTTGGTGGCACCGCCACCGACGTCGAGGAAGTTGGCGGGGTTGCCGCCATGGGTCTTCACCAGATCCATAGTGCCCATCGCCAGGCCTGCGCCATTCACCATGCAGCCGATGTTGCCATCCAGTGCTACGTAGTTAAGGTTGAACTCTGCCGCCTGAGCTTCGCGCTCATCTTCTTGCGACAAATCCGCCATCGCCGCTAGTTCGGGCTGCCGATACAGTGCGTTGCCATCAATATTGATCTTCGCATCGAGGCAGTGGATATCGCCGGCATCGGTGATCACTAACGGATTGATCTCCATCAATGCACAGTCGCGTTCTTCGAACAGTTTCGCGAGCTTCATGAAGATATCGGTAAACTGCCGTACCTGTTTTTTGTCTAAGCCCAGACGATAAGCGATTTCACGCCCCTGGTAGGGTTGCGGTCCCACCGCTGGATTAATAATCGCGCGCAGGATTTTTTCCGGCGTTTCTTCTGCAACCTTTTCGATCTCCACCCCACCTTCAGTGGATGCCATAAAGACCACGCGCCGCGAGGCACGGTCAATCACCGCCCCAAGGTACAGTTCGTTCGCAATGTCCGTACAGGTTTCGATGTAGATCTTGCTAACGGGCTGACCGTCCGCATCCGTTTGATAGGTGACCATCCGCTGACCGATCCAGCGATCGGCGAATTCGCGAATCTCTGATTCGTTATCGACCAGCTTCACGCCACCTGCTTTACCACGACCACCGGCATGAACCTGGGCCTTCACGACCCACTTGTCTCCGCCAATTTTTTTCGCGGCAGCAACCGCCTCGTCGGCCGTATCGACAGCGATGCCATCTGATACCGGCAGCCCATAAGACTTAAAGAGCTGCTTCGATTGATATTCGTGCAAATTCACTTAGTTACCCCTTTCAAGAATTCGTCTAACGTTTTTTTCGATTGACCATGTGGATTGCGTTGCCCGAGACCCCGAGGGCTGCCTCATGCACAGCTTCGGACAAGGTTGGGTGAGCAAACATCGTCAGTCCCAAATCTTCCGCGCTTGCATCAAATTCCATCGCGATGACCGCCTGAGCAATCAACTCTGACGCCTGCGCACCCAAGATGTGAACGCCAAGAATACGATCGGTTTTCGCATCCGCGATCACTTTCACCATGCCATCAGAGTCATTTGCGGCCATCGCTCGCCCGCTCGCGGCAAATGGAAAGGCGCCGACATTGATGTCTTCGCCATCGGCCTTTAACTGTTCTTCTGTCTTTCCAACCCAAGCAATCTCTGGA
>CAYWSI010000340.1:0-1579 GCA_964460585.1 uncultured Algimonas sp. | reverse complement strand
CTTTGCGCTTAAACGCGAAATGGGCGTGACTTTGAGCGCAAACTTCCGCTAAACTTAAGTGAGTTAGAAAAACTGTTAAATGATGAGATGCCCTTTGCGGGCATCTTTTTTAATTAAAAATGAAACTGAACATTATGATTTCATCAAATAAGCTAGCTTTATTTTCTCTCTGTTCTGCCTTTTTAGCGATAAGCTGTTCAGAAGGTGTGAATAGCTCCGAACAACATTCAAATGGTGATAAGGCTCAAGTCACAGCACCAACGACGCCTGAACCAACTTCTCAGAAGCAAGAGGCTGTGGAAGGCACTCAAGAAATAATGCCATGTACAGAGGTTTTCTTAACCGGAACAGGGGGAGGGCCTGCGGCTCAATTTGGTAATGCTCAATCGGGCGTATTCATTCGTAGTGGCGACACGAGTAATGGCTGTAACGCTGAACGTTTGCAATTTGATGCGGGGCGCGGAACCCTTTTAAATCTTTCACTGGTCCCTGCGCCAGCCCGGCCAGGTTTTGTTACGCCCCCAAGTCTATCAGCTTTATTTTTAACCCATGGCCATTCAGATCATACATCATCCATTTCGGATATTTTAGAAACACGCTGGATCATGACAAAAAATGACGGTCAATTTCCAAACCTCAAACCGCCGAGGCCTAAATATAAAGACTTTCCGGTTATATGTTTTGATGAAACCTGCGATATTGTTGAGACGGCTTTAGTGCCTTGGAAGGGCGAGATCAGCGAGCGAGCCAAAAAGGATCACCGCTTATCCAAGCCCGGTGCAGATGTAAGAAAATTCGGCGCGACGGATGCGCCGCAGCGCGTTTGGAGTTCTGACACGATGAGCGTCAGCGCGGTATCTGTACACCATATTGAAGGCTCAGTTGGATTTTTAGTTGAAACGGCTGCAGGAAATGTATGCGTCAGCGGAGATACAAGCTTTTCTGAAAACTTCAATAAGATGTGTGAAGATGCAGAGGTGATTATTCACGAAGTTATTCATTCTGTAATGGACGGTATTGCCAATAAAGTCCCATCGCCTGATCCCACATTTACCAAAGTCATGGATAATATTTATAAGAGCCATACAAGCACGACTAGTTTCAGTAAGTTTTCTGATAGTGACTCTCTCATGGTTTTGACCCATATTATTCCGCCTATTGGCGCAGGTGGATTTCAGGGTATTCCTTTAGTTCCGCATTTAAATAAAATGGACCCAGAAAGAAAAACAGGCCCAATCAGAGCCAATGATTTTTGCAAATCAATCCGCAGCTCAGGGTTTAAAGGCCCCTTACATGTCGGTACAGATTTAATGAAGATAAAGCTATCTGGCGGAGATGTGTCGACAAGTGCTCCAGATAAAAAAGTGACGGCGTGCGAATAAATTAATCACTCTTCATGACGAAGATAGTTGAATTATATAGATCCAGTTGAGCCCCGTATGATGAGTTGCGGCGTTAGGGTTCGTGAAGACAGCGGATCGCCTTTTCCTTCGATTGTTTTTAATAATAATTCCGCGGCATGATTTCCCATCTCATTCAAATCAATTCGAATTGTCGTTAAAGCAGGCTGAAACATATC
>CAYWSI010000339.1:0-1588 GCA_964460585.1 uncultured Algimonas sp. | reverse complement strand
TATGGTCAGCAGCTTGAGCGCGTTTGACCATGATTTTGATAATTTCTGCGCCGGCCGTATCGCCTTTGACGCGGGCGACGCGGGGCATGGAATGGGCAGCTTCGAGCGAGAGATAAAGCTCGCCATTTTCTTTGCGGTCAAAAGGAACACCCAGCGCAGCTAAGTCATGAACGCGGCCAGGTCCTTCTGTCGCGAGGATACGGGCAATTTCGGGGTCAACAAGGCCGTCGCCTGCTGCAATTGTATCTTTGGCGTGGCTTTCGGCGGAATCTTCAGGGGAGAGCGCAGCCGCTATACCGCCTTGCGCCCATGCACTTGCCGCGCCCACAGAGGAGCGCCGTGATGTCAAAACATAGACAGGACGCGGCGCAAGTTTCAGTGCCAAGTAAAGGCCAGCCAGCCCCGCGCCGACAACAAGGACGGAGCCAGCGGGGAGGCGTTTGGTATCTAGAGTTCCGAGCGGCATGAAAGCCCTTTAGCGAAAGGCGTAAGGCGGGCCAATGCTTATTCGCTTATATAACCTTCACATCTTTTTCGGGTAATTCTGGATTAAAGTGGCCTTTGGCCGCGTCGAATTTAACGTCAATCATATCTTGCACGGCTTTGAAGGCTTTTTTGCGCATGGCTTCTGGGACGAGAACTTCATTTGTTTCGTTCTGGAGGCACTCTAGGATGTTCTCTAGAGTGATGCGCTTCATATGCGGGCAGAGATTACAGGGACGGACAAAATCCGTTTCTGGGTTTGCCATGGCGACATTGTCGGACATGGAACATTCTGTCAGCAAGATGACATTGTCTGGCTTATTGTCTGACACATAATCGCTCATAGCTTTGGTCGAGCCTGTGAAATCAGATTCGGCCACGACTTCTGGCGGGCACTCGGGATGGGCGAGAACGACCACACCCGGATGGGCTTCGCGCATGTCTTTAATATCTTGGGCCGAGAAACGTGCATGAACTTCGCAGCGGCCATGCCATGCAATAACCTCGATATTGGTTTGCTTGGCGACATTTTTCGCGAGGAATTCATCGGGGAGCATGATGACTTTATCCACGCCCCATTCGGCGCAAATATGCTCCACAATCGCAACAGCATTTGAAGAGGTACAGCAAATATCGCTCTCGGCTTTCACATCGGCGGATGTGTTCACATAGGTCACGACAGGAATGCCGGGGTAGCGTTGCTTGATAAGTTTGATGTCATCACCTGTGATGGAAGAGGCGAGGGAGCAACCCGCGCGCATGGACGGGATGAAGACACGCTTTTCAGGGCAGAGAATTTTCGACGTTTCGGCCATGAAATGCACGCCGCCTTGGATGATGATATCTGCGTCAGTTTTAGTGGCCTCAATCGCAAGGCCGAGACTGTCGCCCTTATAGTCACCAATCAGGGCGAAGATGTCTGGCGTCATGTAATTATGCGCGAGGATGACCGCGTTTTTCTTTTTCTTTAGCGTGTTAATCGCATGGACGAGCGGCGCATAGGCGGGCCATTCAAATTCAGGAATGAAATCGGCGACTTGCTCATAGAGGTGGTCTGTCGCGGCTTTGACTTCGGCGTTATATTCGAGGCCTTTGGGCATGCCGT
>CAYWSI010000338.1:0-1597 GCA_964460585.1 uncultured Algimonas sp. | reverse complement strand
ATTACGACAGCGCAAAAGTCGGGATTAAAGAACTCGATTTCAGATGCGCTTGGGCCATCAGCGCTGCGCTTAAAGTCTACCGCGAGATTGGAGAGACGCTGCGAGACGCAGGACCAAACGCATGGGAAGGCCGCGTTGGAGCAAGTAAGGGGCGGAAAGTGGCACTAGCCCTCGGAGCGATGGGGCCTGCGATGGCGCGAAAGGGCGTGGGGGTGACGCCGCGCGACGGATTTTACGAGCGGCCGTAAATTCGTATTAGAGGTCCTCGGGACAAGCCCGAGGATGACGTTCCTCTAACGCGGAAATCATATAATCAATTCCCTTTTTTCGTCATCCTAGGGCTTGTCCCTAGGACCTTTGGTTTTAAGGTTGAGATATGAAACGCCCTTGCGTCTATATCTTAGCTTCATCGAAAAACGGCAGCCTTTACATTGGTGTTACAAGTGATTTACCGAGCCGTATGCAAGATCATCTCGAAGGCCGTGGGTCTAAACATGCAGCGAAATATCAAATCCGCCGCCTTGTTTGGTTTGAGACCTTTGAAGATATGCCGACCGCCATTCAGAAAGAGAATTCGTTGAAGCGGTATAAACGTCAATGGAAAATCAATCTCATTGAAGAGGCCAATCCAGACTGGATCCCTCTCAATCCAGAAACGGGTGAATTTGTGCCGTTTGAGTTTGGGTGATGACTTTTTTCAATGTCATCTTAGGCTTTGGGTTTAATATGAAGTCGGAACACGGATTAAAGGTCCTAGGGACAAGCCCTAGGATGACGAAGGTGGAATTATATCACTCCTGCGCCTCAAGCCACTTTTCAAGCCAATGAATATTATACTCACCCGCCTGAAAATCGGGGTCGTCGAGGAGGGCCTCATGTAGAGGCTTCGTCGTCTGAATGCCTTCAATGACCATTTCGCCCAAGGCTCTGCGCAGGCGTAGCAGCGCGCCGTCGCGGGTGTGCCCCCAAACGATGAGTTTTCCGATGAGGCTGTCATAATGCGGCGGGACGGAATAGCCGGCGTAAAGCCCGCTATCGAGGCGCGTATTCATACCGCCCGGCGCGTGGAAGTCCGTGACTTTGCCGGGTGAAGGCGCAAAGGTTTTGGGGTTTTCCGCATTGATACGGCATTCAATCGCGTGGCCTTTGAAGTGAACATCATTTTGCTCATAGCCGAGCTCAAGTCCTGCTGCGACGCGGATTTGCTCGCGGACGAGATCAATACCCGTGATTTCTTCCGTGACAGGATGTTCAACCTGAAGCCGCGTGTTCATCTCAATAAAGAAGAACTCGCCGTCTTCGTAAAGAAACTCAATCGTGCCTGCGCCGCGATAGCCGATTTTCTTGACCGCATTAGCGACAATCTTGCCAATGCTTTCGCGTTCTTTTTTCGTGAGTGTTGGCGAGGGAGCTTCTTCGAGGACTTTTTGGTTGCGGCGCTGAAGCGAGCAATCGCGCTCGCCGAGATGCACAACATTGCCATGTGTGTCGGCAAGGACTTGAATTTCAATGTGGCGGCCACCTGTGAGGTAGCGTTCCAGATAGACTTCGCCATTGCCGAAAGCCGCAATCGCTTCTTGCTGCGCAGCTGAAAGGG
>CAYWSI010000337.1:0-1607 GCA_964460585.1 uncultured Algimonas sp. | reverse complement strand
GCGATACGGCCGGCGCAGAAATTATCAAAATCATGGTCAAACGCGCTCAAGCTGCCGCGCATATTGAAGGCATCATCGGATGGCGGGCGGAGAGCCTTCTCCAAGACAGAAACGGCGCGATTGCAGGGGCGCTCGCCCGAAATGATGAAGGCGCAATGCTTGGCATCGAAGCCGATATTACTGTCATGGCGACAGGCGGCATTGGCGGATTATTTGCGGTCACGACAAACCCCCGCACCGCGCGCGGCGACGCGCTGGGTATGGCCGCCGTTGTCGGCGCAAAACTCCGCGATATGGAATTTGTGCAGTTCCACCCCACAGCGATTGATATTGGCCGTGACCCCGCCCCGCTCGCAACTGAGGCCCTGCGCGGTGAAGGCGCCGTTCTCACAAATGCGAAGGGTGAGCGCTTCATGCAAAACTACCATGAGCAGGGCGAGCTGGCCCCGCGAGATGATGTTGCCCGCGCAATTTTCGCCGAAATTCAAGCCGATCGTCAGCCTTTTCTGGATTGCCGAAAAGCCATTGGCAGCCATTTTGACGAAGAATTTCCGACTGTCTTTGAAAGCTGCATGAGCGCAGGCATTGACCCGCGTACGGGCCTCATCCCTGTTGCGCCCGCTGTGCATTACCACATGGGCGGGCTTGCAACGGATAGCTATGGTCAAACATCACTCGACAGTCTCATTGCTGTTGGGGAATGTAGCTCGACAGGCGTACATGGCGCTAATCGCCTAGCCTCAAACTCACTCCTCGAAGCTGTTGTGTTTGGCGGACGGGCTGCGGAATATATCAATAGCCGCGATTGGCCGGAACTGAGTGCTGGCACTATCCGGCTTCAGCCTTGGCTATCAATGAAGTCAGAGGTCAGCCAAGCTTTGCGCAACGGCATGACCACCAAATGCGGCGTGCGGCGTAATGCGGTTAAATTAAATGAGCTTATTTCGCTCATCGACCGCCTGATAGATCAAGTCGGACGCGCCAACCCCCTCATCGCGAGCCGTATTATCGCAACGGCAGCCCTCGCCCGCGAAGAGTCTCGCGGCGGGCATTTCCGCGAAGATTTCCAACAAGAAGCGGATAAAGCGGTTTCAAGCTATTTGACCTATGACCGCCTCACCTAAGCCAGCAAAACTGTATCACGCGCCTTTCACTTGCTCGCTCGCGGTTAGATTAGCCGCGAGATGGGGAGATGTGCCATTGGATATCCAGCCAACTCCATTGGGCGCACAAGCCCGGACTGATTTCACGGGGCATAACCCTCTGGCGCAAGTCTCCACGCTGATTTTACCTGATGAGAGTATTTTGACCGAAACCAGCGCTTGTCTCATATGGGTGCAATCGCAATCTCCAAACCCTGAATTCAAACGCACGCCTGACCAAACCGAGTATTTTCAAATGCTGAGATGGATTGGGTTTTGCGCGACGGAATTACACAAGCAAATCTTGCGCATTATTTTTTATGATGAAGCCACAGAAGCAGTGAAGGATAATTTTCGGCGGTTAGGCCACTCTCGGCTACAGCGCCTAAATGAACATCTAGCTGATCGTCCTGCGCTTGTCGGCACAGCCTATTCCGCCGCTGATGCCTATCTCGCATGGTTCCT
>CAYWSI010000336.1:0-1615 GCA_964460585.1 uncultured Algimonas sp. | reverse complement strand
TTCCGGCGATGAAGACAATCTATGACGGGTTGAAAGATAAAGATGTTGGAATGGCCGTCATTCACACGGCCTTTGATGATGACCCGCGCAACTCGCAGGACAAAGTCGCGGAGTTACAGACCGAATTCAAACTGCCTCTTCCCTTCGGACATGACCCAAAAGTCAATGGCGCCTACCCAACCTTCATGAGCGATTACCAGACACGCGGAACGCCCTATTTCATCGTGCTTGATGCTAAAAATGAGATCGTCTTTTCTGACTTCCGCATTGACGCGAATAAGGTCGTAGAAGTTTTAGGTAAGGCATAATTTGTAGGTATTAAATTCTTCAACTTGGACAGGCGTCAAAAAGCCGTTACATAGTGGCATGCTTAAAAAAGTTCTCATTGGAATTCTCTTTATCTTAGCGCTCTGCGCTATCGGCATTGTTCTATTTGCCAAAGATTTCGAAGTGAAAATCTCTGAGGAAACGGCTCAAGACGCGATTAACGCTCAAATTAAAGCTGGCCCTGTTAAAAAACTTGGCGTTAAAATCGAACTCAAAACTGCTGAGGTGGATTTTCGTCCCGATAACACAATGAAGATTTCCGCAGAATTTGGAACGGAGACCTTAGGCTATGGTCACAAGGTCGATGGTATTTTCCAAAGCGGCATATCCTACCGATCACCTAGACTATATCTCGACAATATTTCGGCCGTGAAGGTCAACGTACAATCGGATAAGGAAACCAAAGAAGAATTGGGCGAAATCAAATCAGCCGCGAGAAAGTTCCTTCAACGCCAAATGGACAGCGCTAAATCTGAAGACACAAAGGCTGTATATGACAAGGTCATCGGAGTGAATGAGGATGCGTTTCAAGAAAATATAGTAAAAGCGACTTACATTTTTTTTGAATTCATACCGCTCTACAACCTAAATAATGCTGGCTATAAAGGGGCTCTCGCAAGCCTTGCTCTCAAAGATGTCCATTTCACAGATGACTATGCCGTTGTCACCCTAAGTCCTGTTCAAGCTCTGTTGAAAATTCTCGCCATTATTGGTTTCCTATTGCTCGTCATAACTAATTATATTGGACCATCATTAATCCGTTATTGGCTTGATAAAAAGACCAACCATGACGACAAATCATCGAATAATTAGCCAATCAATTCCAACCACTCATCTTCTGTCAGGACTTTAACGCCTGCGGCTTCGGCCTTTTTCAGTTTTGAGCCTGCTCCCGGCCCAGCGACGAGATAATCCGTTTTCTTTGACACACTCCCCGAGACTTTCGCCCCGAGAGATTGCGCGCGGGCTTTGGCTTCATCGCGGGAGAAACGTTCCAGCTTGCCCGTGAAGACAACTGTTTTCCCTGCAACAGGCGAATCTGAAGTCGTCGCTTCCGCATCTTGAATATTCAAATGAGCGGTCAAGTTATCAACGATAGTTAGATTACCCTCCGCCGCGAAGAAGCCCGCCAAAGCGCCAAGCGCCGCCTGCCCCATACCGTCAATCCCGAGCAATCCCATATAGGCATCACTGACTTCGTTTTGTAGGTCAGGTACTGCCGCGCGGAATGTCTCCCAGCTCATGAAATGTTGCGCGATGAGGCGAGAATTTGTTCGCCCGACATGGC
>CAYWSI010000335.1:0-1617 GCA_964460585.1 uncultured Algimonas sp. | reverse complement strand
TCAGCGATTTGGAATCGCTGCGTAAGGTGAAAGGGGTTGGCGAGGTCACCCTTGAGGCCAACAACGAAAAAATTCGCTTCAAAGACTAACCGCACGCCGGGCAGTTCGGCCGCACTGGCGGCCGTGCTGCGTTTGCTGCCCTTCTGTAGGACTGCATCGCCTTGCAATGCGGCTGCAGGCGGCAGACACTGCGCCGGTTCTTCTTAGCAATGCCGGGCCTGTGGCGCAGACCAAAGTTTTACATATTGTCAGTGGCTTAGCCGTCGGTGGCGCGGAGCGCAGTTTGTTGCGCTTGTGCCGGACGCTCACTGGTTTTGATTGCGAGGTGGCAAGCCTTAGCCCGGCGCTGGATTTGGCCGAAGAGTTCCCGCGCAAAGTGTGGCGGTACAATTTGCGCCAAGCACCCTGGCGCGGCGTGCGTGAATTGAGCGCGCTGATTCGGCAAACCCGGGACTTCGCCCCAGACATCATTCAGGGTTGGATGTATCACGGCAATTTGGTCGCCTCCCTGGTCGCCCGGCGCGCGAATCCTACCCAGTCGCTGCCGGTCATTTGGTCCATCCGGCACAGCATCGATACGCTGGCCACGGAAAAACCCTTGCTGCGGGGCTTGATCCGCCTGGGGGGCAGTCGCTTGTTCGCACCCGATCGCATCGTCTATAACTCGCATCGCGGTTGGCAAACCCACGCCCGCCTGGGCTATGGCCACAATCCGTCGTTGGTGGTGCCAAACGGTATCGACACCCATCACTTTCAACCGCCCACCCCAGAACAGCGCGCAGCGGCGCGCCAGCGTTTTGGGCTGGCCGGGGATGAACTGGCCCTGGGGTGTGTGGCGCGATGGCACCCACAAAAAGGCCATAGCGATTTGTTGACCGCACTGGCGCAATCCATTCATAACACCACCCCCAGACTGTTGCTGGCGGGGGCGGGCATGACGGGGGATAACCCGGAGCTCAGCGCGCTGCTTGCGCGCACGCCGGTGCCCGGTGGCGTGAGCGCATTGGGTGTGGTCGATGAACTGCGGTCACTGTATTGGGCGTTGGATGCGCTGGTCTTGCCGTCGCGGTTTGGCGAAGGCACAGCCAACGTGCTGCTTGAGGCGCAGGCCTGCGGCCTTAGCGTAGTTGCAACAGACGTTGGGGATGCCGCGCGGTTGGTGACCGACCCCCGCTTCATCGCCACCCCAGCGGATAGCGCGGCTTTAAGCGAAGCGCTCGGTAACTTGCTGGGCCTCGCGGCCGAACAACGCTTAGAGCTCGGTGCGAAGAACGCCGCCCGGGTGCACAAGCACTATGACCTGCACGACTGCCTTGCGCGCTATGCCACGGTCTACGATGACCTGCACTGTGGGGGCAACGCGTGAAACTGGTGTTTGTGGTCAATGAGGCCAACTTCTTTTTGTCCCACCGGCTGCCTTTGGCGATGGAGGCGCTCAGCCGTGGTGATGCGGTGGTGGTGATCTGCGGCGCAGGCACGGGGGAGGATCGGCTGGCGGACATTGGACTGGCCTATGCCACCGTGCCGCTGTCGCGCAGCGGCGTGAATCCGTGGGCTGAGATTGCAAGCTACCGCCACCTGTTGCGGTTGTACCGCAAGATCAAACCGGACCTGGTG
>CAYWSI010000334.1:0-1620 GCA_964460585.1 uncultured Algimonas sp. | reverse complement strand
TCTCCCGAGGAAGGTTCAGTTTCAAAAACCGACCAGACATTTTTGCCTTCAAGCTTTTTCAATGATTTACCGAGCCACTCTTGCGCGGCTTGATTGGCCCAGACAACCAAATCAGACTCATCAAGTTTGAATAATGGAAAAGGCCAATCATCCACCAACGGAAGAAGCGTATCAATCATGCCGCTTCAGCCTTTTGTAGAAATATGCTTGAAAGCGCCTCTGCAACATCATCAGGCTCTAATCCCTGACACACCCGAATACGCAGCGGGTCTGTGGAGTTAAGTCCCGCGTGATCGCAATAGCCCGCAAGATGTTTCCGCGCGAAACGCACGCCCTTCGCCTCGGAGTAGAAGTCTATAATATCGCGGTAATGCGCCACCGCGATGCTGGCTTTTTCCTCTGGAGTAAGAGGTTCAGACACTGTGCCGTCAACGGCAGCGCGAATTTCTAAAATATCCCAAGGCCGGCCAATCAATGATCGGCCCACCATTACACCCTCCGCTCCAGACTCCTCAATGGCCTTCAGAGCATCTTGCCCGTCAAATATATCGCCATTCACAAAAACAGGTGCAGCAACGGCATCGACCACTGGGCGTACGGCGGCCCAATCGGCCTCACCTTTGTAAAACTGACACCTCGTGCGGCCGTGAACCACAAACATGAGTATGCCGAGTGCCTCTGCCGCTATTGCAATTTCAGCCGCATTCAAACTCTCATCATCCCACCCGAGGCGCATTTTAAGCGTCACAGGCACATCCACGGCTTCAATCACGGATTGGATAATATCTAAGGCGAGCTTCGGCTCTCGCATTAAAGCTGAACCTGACAAGGCCCCCGTCACCTTTCGAGCGGGGCAGCCCATATTTATGTCAATTATATCAGCCCCTGCCTCTTCACAGGCTTTTGCGCCCATCGCCATCCAATGCGGGTCACGTCCCACCAGCTGGATGGAAAGCGGCTCGACGAGCCCATGCCCAGAGGCTTTCGCTATATTCTCTGCATCGCCTGCCGCTAATCTCTCACTCGCAACCATTTCCGAAACGACTAAACCGGGCTCAAAATGCTGCAAGACTTTGCGAAATGGCAAATCCGTAACGCCCGACATAGGCGCGATTAAAACGCGCGAACGTAAAGCGTGCTTGCCGATATGAACAGGGTTTGCCATGACACGTCCTTAGACGCACTTTAAACAGTGCACAATAATTCACCGATTACCGGACTGTTTATGACTCGCACCGCACTGATTTTAGTCGCAGCTGGAAAAGGCACACGGGCTGGAATGTCCGTTCCAAAACAATATCAAACAATTGGCAACAAGACGCTTTTGGAGCATACGCTCCAAAATCTCCAAAAAGCGCATGATTTCACCAAAATTCGGGTCGTTGTCAGCGCAAATGATCTCTGGATCGATGATGTTTTAGAGTCTCTGGACTTATCAGGTGTCACAACTGTGGGCGGTGCAACGCGCACAAAATCTGTGCTTGCAGGATTGGAATCTCTCATAAATTTGGGAATAGACCGCGTTTTCATTCATGATGCAGCCCGTCCATTTGTGACCCCGACACTCATTTCCGATTTGAATACGGCTTTAGAATCGGTCGAAGGGGCCGCGCCTGCCCT
>CAYWSI010000333.1:0-1623 GCA_964460585.1 uncultured Algimonas sp. | reverse complement strand
CGCATAATCTCACCCTCTCATTGGAGAGCCGTCATGCGTGATACACTCCACACAGAGCGGCTTATTTTACGGCAATTAGAATCGCGCGATGCAAAGGCTTTTTCGGAACTCGGCACCGACATTGATGTTGCCCGTATGACAGGGAGCATTCCGCATCCCTTCCCCGTATTAGCAGCGGAATTTAAAATCATGGATTTGCTCGCCCAAAAACGGCGCGGTCTCGCCCTACCTTATGCGATTACGCTCAAAGACGGCCCTGATGATTTAATCGGCATCCTAGATTTGTCCAAACGCAGCCCTGATGCCTTATGGGCAATAGGATATTGCGTCGGCCGGCCCTATTGGGGCCAAGGGCTGATGACCGAAGCCTGCACTGTCCTTCTAGCTGAAGCAGATGCCACCTTAGGGCATGATGACCGCACGGCGGGTGTATTCACCGATAATCCCGGTAGCGCTCGAGTGTTAGAGAAGCTTGGTTTCGAACGCTCTGGCGGGACAGAACGCTATTTTTCAATGGCACGGCTAAAAAAGGCTCAATCCCAACGTTATATAAGGCGCGCAATATGAGACTCGAGCACAGATTAACAACGGCGTCAGAATATATGGAGCTGCGCGCGGAAACAGATTGGGGCGTGCCCGGTATTAGGGTGGTTGAGACTTTGCTCAAACGCTCCTTTTCCGGTGTGGTCGCCATTGAAAATGACAGGGTAATTGGCATGGCCCGCACAGTTGGAGATGGATGTGTAATCCTTTACATCCAAGATGTTATTGTGACGGCCTCATATCGAGCTCAAGGGGTTGGCCTCGGTCTGGTTCAAGGTCTTTTGAACAAAGCCGCTCAAACTTGTTTTCCAGACTGTACGATTGGTCTTTTTGCCGCCATAGGTCAGGATGGGTTTTATTCGAAGCTAGGCTTTTCAACACGAAGCAATCCGGCCTTTGGCCCCGGCATGCATGGAACGCTCTCGAAGCTAGCCAAAAGCGATAACGCGGCGTAAGGACGGCTCATGAAATTTCTCGACCAAGCCAAAATCTATGTGAAGTCCGGTTCGGGCGGCGGCGGAAGTATCTCTTTCCGGCGGGAAAAATATATTGCCTTTGGCGGACCTAATGGCGGGGATGGTGGACGCGGGGGTCATGTCTATCTCGAAGCGACGCGTAGCCTCAACACGCTGATTGATTACCGCTATAAGCAACATTTCAAAGCCAAGACGGGTATGCATGGTATGGGGCGTGACCGTCACGGCGCCGCCGCTGAAGATATCATCTTAAAAGTCCCTGTGGGCACACAAGTTATCGACGCGGAGACTGATGAGGTTCTCGCAGATATGACCGAAGACGGCGAACGTGTTCTCATGGCCAAAGGCGGCAATGGCGGCTGGGGCAATGCGCGTTTCAAAAGCGCAACCAATCAAGCGCCGCGCCAAGCCAACCCCGGTGAAGAGGGTGAAGAAAAATCGGTCTGGCTTCGGCTGAAGCTCATCGCGGATGCAGGCCTTATCGGTTTGCCAAATGCAGGGAAGTCCACTTTCCTCGCAACGGTTAGTGCCGCCAAACCCAAAACGGCAGATTATCCCTTCACGACATTACACCCGCATTTGGGCGTCGTCAGCATGGGCACCG
>CAYWSI010000332.1:0-1630 GCA_964460585.1 uncultured Algimonas sp. | reverse complement strand
ATCATGTGCTCTATGCCTCGCATACGGTATGGGAATCACAGCAAGCGTTTGATGATTGGGTGGATTCCGACCATTTTAGGCGGGCTCATGCGCAAGCCAGCGCCCCGAAAGGCACCTATTTAGGGCACCCAAATCTTGAGACCTTTTCCCAAGTTCTCTAGCGCTGGGATCAATACGCCGGTTTTCAAAGACAGCGAGTAGTGTTCGAGTGGTTGAGTACCGTAGAGGCAATGAACCAACGGCATTAACCCGCAGTGCCAGCTTACGTCTGGACGACACAGAGCCGTTGGGCTAGGGTTCGCGGGCTAGTGAACAGGAGTGATTTGTGACGAGTGCGGACCTAAAACGAGCGGGGCTTAAGGTAACGTTGCCACGGTTAAAAGTGCTAGAGGTGCTGGCGTCTGCTGACCCTCATCACATGTCTGCCGAAGACGTCTATAAAGAGCTGATTCGAATGGATGATTCGGTGGGCCTCGCAACGGTCTATCGTGTGCTCACGCAGTTTGAATCTGCCGGTATCGTTGAAAAGCACAACTTCGACGATGGGCATTCCGTGTATGAAATCGCCCATGACGAGCACCACGACCATATGGTCGATGTCGACTCAGGCGCGGTCACCGAGTTCGTGAGCGAACGTATCGAGGCTATGCAGCACGAGATCGCGGCGGAACATGGCTACGAGCTGGTTGATCATCAATTGGTGCTGTACGTGCGCAAGCTTCGCAAATAACTCGCTCAACACAGCAATTCGGTTAGCTGATGCTGTACCCGCCGCAGACCGCTAGGGATTGTCCCGTCACGAAATCCGACGCCGACGCGGCGAGGAACACAGCGGCCCCCCCCAAATCTTCTGGCTGACCAAAGCGCCCAGCCGGGGTGCGGTGCATGATTTGTTGAGAGAACGCCTTGTCCGCCTCCACTGCCTTAGTGAG
Source organism: uncultured Algimonas sp. (assembly GCA_964460585.1). Taxonomy (GTDB): domain Bacteria; phylum Pseudomonadota; class Alphaproteobacteria; order Caulobacterales; family Maricaulaceae; genus Litorimonas. The sequence continues at coordinate 698 of CAYWSI010000332.1, read as the reverse complement.
GTCGGTGCTGATCCAGCCGGGTAAGATGGCGTTAACCTGAATGTTGTGAGGAGCCCAGGCGGTTGCAAGAGATTTGGTGAGCTGCACCAAGCCGCCTTTGCTAGCTGCGTAGTTTGGAATGATGGGTGTCCCGAACAGGCTGTACATAGAACCGATATTGATGATTTTGCCGCCCCGTTGCTGCATCACCGGGTGGACCGCCCGGCAGCAACGAAAGACGCTGGTCAAATTGGTCTTGATCACCTCATCCCAATCTTCATCGCTCATGGACTCCGGTGGCCCATCGACTCTTGAGATGCCCGCGTTGTTCACCAGAATATCCAATTGACCGGAGGGTGCTGCGCCCGCGATCGTTTGCATCATGCGCGTCATAGCCTGTGTATCGTTAACGTCACAGTTATGAAACTCAGCTTTGCCACCAGCGGCCGTTATAGCGCTGATCGTTGCTTGTGCCGCCGCTGCGTCGCGACCGCTTATATGAGTAACGGCACCAGCCGTGGCGAGTGCTTGGGCTATACCGCGACCGATGCCTTTGTTGCCCCCAGTGACTAAGGCCGACTTACCGGAAAGATCGAACACTCGCGACTCCTTTTTTCAGCGTTGCTGGTTTGCCCATTACTTGTCTATTTTACCCCACTTAGGTGTAGACAACGAAGCGTGTACACTAGCGCTTTTGGCTCACAGGACAAAGTTGGGAG
>CAYWSI010000331.1:0-1630 GCA_964460585.1 uncultured Algimonas sp. | reverse complement strand
ACAGATTCGTCCGAAGGGTCAGTCCCGTTAGCCGAGGAAACTCCGGCCGAAGATGCGGGTCCCGAACAGGACGAATAAGACGAATTTATCGTCTGCTTTTCACCCGCTAAAGTAAGAAAGCGGGCCTTATGCCACGTTACATTTTTATAACAGGCGGTGTTGTGTCGTCGCTCGGTAAAGGCTTGGCCTCAGCCGCGCTCGGGGCGTTGTTGCAATCTCGCGGCTATAAGGTTCGCTTGCGTAAGCTAGACCCTTATTTGAATGTCGACCCCGGTACGATGAGCCCTTATCAGCACGGCGAAGTCTATGTGACGGATGACGGGGCGGAAACCGACCTCGATCTCGGCCATTATGAGCGTTTTACTGGGGTGAGTGCCGCGCAGACGGATAATATCACGACGGGCCGTATATATTCCAATATCATCGCGAAAGAGCGGCGAGGGGATTATCTCGGTGCGACGGTGCAAGTCATCCCGCATGTCACCAATGAGATTAAAGATTTTATTGGCTCCGATGCAGGAAATGTGGACTTTGTGCTTTGTGAGGTTGGCGGAACTGTTGGCGATATTGAGGGCTTGCCGTTCTTTGAAGCCTTGCGGCAATTTAGCCAAGAACAGCCGCGTAATAATACCTGCTTCCTGCATGTGACCTTGCTGCCCTTCATCAAGGCCGCGGGTGAGATGAAAACAAAGCCGACACAGCATAGCGTCAAAGAATTACGCTCGATTGGTATTCAGCCTGATATTTTACTCTGCCGCGCAGACCGGGAAATCGATATTGGTGATCGCAAGAAAATCGCGCGCTTTACGAATGTCCGCGAAAGCTCAGTCATACAAGGCCTTGATGCCAAATCGATTTATGATGTGCCTTTGGCTTATTATGAAGAAGGTCTCGACCGCGAAGTCCTCGCCCATTTTGGTATCGAGAATCCGCCCGATGCAGACCTGTCCCAATGGAAGCAAATTTCAGACACGCTGCATAATCCTGAAAATGGCACGGTGAATATTGCTGTTGTCGGGAAATATACTGTCCTGCCAGACGCCTATAAATCTATCACAGAGGCGCTCGTCCATGGCGGTATTGCCAATGATGTGAAAGTTAAAATCAATTGGGTCGAAGCTGAAGACTTTGAAACATCAGAAGCCGTTGATGTCATGAAAGATATGAATGCGATCTTGGTGCCAGGCGGATTTGGTGAACGCGGAACCGAGGGCAAAATTAAAGCCGTCCGTTATGCGCGCGAAAATAATATACCTTATTTTGGGATATGTCTGGGTATGCAAATGGCTGTTGTTGAAGCCGCGCGAAATCTCGCGGGCATAAAGGGTGCGAGTAGTTCCGAATTTGGCGAGGGCGGCGAGAATGTTGTCGGGCTGATGACCGAATGGACCAAAGGGAATGAGCGTTTGGAACGGACGAAGGAAACAGATCTCGGCGGAACCATGCGTCTCGGTGCTTATCCGGCGGCGCTGGAAAAAGGCAGCCTTGTGGCAGAGCAATATGGCGCGCTCGAAATCAGTGAGCGACACCGCCATCGCTATGAAGTGAATATCGAATATCGGAAGAAGCTAGAAGACGCGGGACTAAAATTCTCGGGCCTGTCCCCAGACGGCGTCCTCCCCGAAATCGT
>CAYWSI010000330.1:0-1631 GCA_964460585.1 uncultured Algimonas sp. | reverse complement strand
CCCTTCCATGCCTTGATGATGGCAAGGTCAGCTTTCAACCCTGTCTCCATGATAAAGGCTTCGCCATCAAAGTCTTTATGCTCTTTGCCTTCCGCAATCAGCGTCCCGACGCCCGTCTTCGTATAAAAGCCTGGAATGCCCGCCCCGCCCGCGCGGATACGTTCGGCCAGCGTGCCTTGCGGATTAAACTCCAGTTCTAATTCACCGCCGAGATATTGGCGCTCAAACTCTTTGTTCTCGCCCACATAAGAGCTGACCATTTTTGCAATTTGCCGCGTTTCTAAGAGCTGGCCAAGACCAAATCCGTCCACGCCCGCATTATTAGAAATAACCGTTAAGTCTGAAGCGCCGCTATCGCGTAATGCCGCGATGAGATTTTCCGGAATGCCGCATAAGCCAAATCCGCCGGACATCACAACCAGCCCGTCACGGCATAATCCATCCATGGCATCGCCTGCCGTTTTAAAAAGCTTACTCATTACGTCCCTCGCCTCTCGCAAGTATAGGCCCCGAGCCTACTGCCTCTTCAATTCAACTTAAACATCTATTGCGCCAAAATATTAGCAAAACAATTCGTCAATTGACACGCGACCACAAAAAAAGCCCCGTCAAATGACTGGGCTTCTTTGATCTACCATCTCCCAAAAAGAAAATGGCGCGAGTGACGGGACTCGAACCCGCGGCCTCTGGCGTGACAGGCCAGCGCTCTAACCAACTGAGCTACACCCGCTAAGATGAGAGGCGCTATTAGCCATGACCTCCCACTTGGTCAACGCGCAAATGCTAGAAACTACAGTTTATTTTCAACTACCCACAAAGAAACCCAAACACGCTTGGGTATGCGCGGAAACCAGTCAAAATTTTGTCCGTTATAACAGCATAGAGTAATTGCACCGCCGCGCAAAAGCCGTATAAGCCCTTTCGTTCGCATGAATGCGACGGGCGGTTAGCTCAGCTGGTAGAGCATCTCGTTTACACCGAGAGGGTCAGCGGTTCGAACCCGTTACCGCCCACCATTCCCTTTAAATCTCTGCACAACAGACACAGGGCCTCCCTTCCCCATGCACCTTCTTATATGTGCAAAATCCCGCCACTGCATTTAATTGAGAATGATTCTCAAAAATTTCTTGCAACTCATTCTCAAGAGCGCTAACAGCGCTTCAGCAAATGAGAACTATTTGCAAGAAGAGACATGATGATTTTACAAACTCAATCTCGTGTATTGCGCGACCTGTTGGCGACTGAAAGTGGTGAGAGCTCACATTTGGAAGCCGTACAGGATGCCTTGATACTGGCGCGAGCTGCAACATCACCCCCATCCTCGAAAAATGAACAGGTCAGCAATGACCGCACAACGTTACCCATTCAAAATTCAATCCAGTAGAAATAAAACATGTCCTTAAAATCCTTATCCAGCGCCACCGCAATCCTGCTCGCGCTCACACCATCGGCTTTTGCCCAAGACGTTCCGGATGAAGACGTTATTATTGTCGAAGGCCGATCCCTCTACTCCGATCAAATCAATGCACTCAAAACCCCAACGCCAATTATTGACGTCCCGCAGAGCCTCTCCATTGTCACAGCCGATGAGATTGCGCAGCGCGGGTATAATTCCATTGGTCAAATCATTG
>CAYWSI010000329.1:0-1632 GCA_964460585.1 uncultured Algimonas sp. | reverse complement strand
GTGGCTGAAGGCGGCTATGTCGCCAAGCCAGGAGATTACGATAAAATTGCAGCTGTCTTATGGAAAGATGGCATGCTCAATGCCAAGGCTGTTGTGAAAGAGCCGCAGGTGCTTTGCGAGATGGCAGGTGTTGATATTCCTGATGATCGCAAATTCATAATCATGCCTGAAACGGGAACAGGGCCAGACCACCCTTATTCTGGTGAAAAGCTCTCCGTTATTATGGCGTTTTACAAAGTCAAAGATATTGACGAAGCCATTGCGCTGACAAATGAAATTCAAGCCTATCAAGGCATGGGCCATAGCTGCGGGATTTACTCCTATAATGATGAGCACATCATGAAATTAGCCGATAAAACCAAAACTAGTCGCGTCATGGTCAACCAAGCGCAATCCCCATCAAATTCTGGAAACCTTCATAATGGTATGCGCCAAACATTCTCGCTGGGCTGCGGGACATGGGGTGGTTCGATAACAGATGAAAATCTCTACTGGAGACATCTGGTGAATGTCACATGGGTTTCGAAAAATTTGGATACGCCAAAGGTGCTGCCTAAGGATGAAGTCTTGTTCAGCAAAGTCATAGGAAAATTGGCTTAGGTCAATTCAATCGGTACCTCAGAGATAAATTGAAACATCGTGTCATAAAGCGCTGTCTAACCTTGTTGGCATTTGCGGCAGCCTCTCTTGCAGGCCCCGCTTATGCAAATGATGGCGAGTCTTTAGAAGACCCGCTTGGCGTACATAGGTTGCTGGTTTTATGCCTGTTAGAAAATAGCGACAAAACGTCTGGTATCTATGAAACAACGGATTGGAAAGGTTTTGCGGAACGCGATTTATATTACATCGAACTCCGCCCTGATGCCGCCTATACAATCAAGCCCGACCTAGATGTGAAGCCTAACCGTATTCTTCATCGCTCCGACAAAGCCTTGCGAGAGGTGGCGAGTTGTGAAAATAATTTCGAAATTGTGCTCATTGGTAACGATGGGACGCAGAAAAGGCGCTGGGCAGAATTGATGTCGTCTCAAGAGTTGTTTGCAACGATTGACGCGATGCCGTTCCGGCGATTTGAAATGCGGCAAAAGACGGATAAAAACTAAATGGATTTCCAACTCACAGAAGAACAGACCCTTATTCAAGACATGGCGAAGAACTTTGCCGCGACTGAACTCGCGCCGCATAGTGCCAAATGGGACGAAGAAAAATTCCTAGACCGCGCGGTCTTTGCTAAGGCTGCAGAGCTTGGTTTTATGGGCATGTATAGCGGTGAGACCTATGGCGGAACGGGATTGTCACGTCTGGATTCTGCCATTGTCTTTGAACAGCTCGCCGCAGGTGATGTCTCTCATACGGCCATGATGACAATTCATAATATGGCGACATGGATGGTCGATCGTTATGCGGATGACACCTTGCGAGAAAAATATGTGCCGCGCCTGACGGCGGGAGAGCTGATTGCCAGCTATTGTTTGACGGAGCCAGGGGCAGGGTCGGATGCGGCCTCGCTCTCGACGAAGGCTGTGCGTGACGGGGATGAGTATATCCTCAACGGAACTAAGACATTTATCTCAGGGGCAGGCTGGTCTGATATTTATGTCGTCATGGCGCGGACGTCGGATAATGGCGCAA
>CAYWSI010000328.1:0-1640 GCA_964460585.1 uncultured Algimonas sp. | reverse complement strand
GCTATTGATGGCGGCGATCCTATTCGGTTTCCAAACGGCAGTAGGTAACATTCAAACTTTGCCCAGCGATTTCTACGCTGGCAAATCGGTGGCGACGCTCGCGGGTTTTGCGGGCACAGCCGCCAAACTCGCAGTTGTGGGCCTCAATTTTCTGATCCCGATCATAACCGTAAATAGCTACGCACCCGCATTTGCCGTGGGTGCCGCACTCGCCATACTCAGCGTCTTATCGGTTTGGGTCTTATGCGGCGATATTCGACCGTTAGAACCAACAAACAAATCACAATCACCCGGGGCGGCAGGTTAAAGCTGCGTCGTTTCATTTCGACCATCGACTACAGAAAGGCTATCAGTATGAATTTGGAAAACAAAATCGCAATCGTTGCAGGCGGCGCCAGAGACATTGGGCGAGCAGTCTCGGAGAAACTAGCCGCCTGTGGCGCCAAAGTCGTTGTGAACTATTGCAACAACGCAGCCAACGGCGCGGAAACGGTCAAGGCCATCGAAGCAAAAGGCGGCACGGCCATTGCGGTACAAGGCGATATGACGCTACAAGCAGATGTCGACAAACTGGTGGCAGCAACCGAGGCAGCTTATGGTAGTTCGGTCGACATACTAGTGAATGTGGTCGGTGGTCTTGTTGCGCGCAAGCCGCTAGCGGAAATGGACGAAGCCTTCTTCGAGCACGTGATGAAGCTAAATGTAACCAGCACCTTTTTGACCACCAAGGCAATCGCGCCGAAGATGCCGAGTGGGGCTGCGATTGTGAATTTGGCCTCGCAGGCAGGCCGTGACGGGGGCGGGCCTGGTGCTGCGGCTTATGCAACCTCTAAAGGGGCGGTCATGACCTTCACCCGCGCTATGGCCAAGGAGTTTGGACCCAGCAATATTCGCGTGAACTGCGTCTGCCCTGGCATGATCGATACGGCCTTCCACGATACCTTCACGAAGCCCGAGGTCAGGACCAATGTCGCTGCGGGTACGACTCTGCGCCGGGAAGGTGAAGCCTCAGAAGTGGCCGATCTAGTCGCCTACCTTGCTTCCTCTGAATCCAGTTTCTTAAACGGTGCGAGTATTGACATCAACGGCGGCACCATTTTCTCGTAGTCTTTCTCCTAGTCATCAAGCTAATAGATCGATTGGTCGTTAATAGTGGATAAACGCCTGTGCATTCTGGGTGAATGTATGCTGGAAGTTGGCGCTGGGAACCTAGGCGAGAGCAAGGTGACCGCTGGCTTGTCCTATGGCGGCGATACATTGAATACCGCCGTTTACTACGCACGCCTAGGCGGCAGCGTTGACTACCTGACCGCTCTGGGCGATGACCCGTTGAGCGACTGGATGCTTGACTGTTGGCGCGCGGAGAACGTCGGTTGTGACTTCGTCGCACAACGTCCTGGGGCGACACCTGGGTTGTATCTGATCCAACTGGACGAACGCGGAGAACGTTCGTTTATGTACTGGCGCGATCAATCAGCGGCTCGGCAACTACTGCAAGACGCGCAACAGATCACAGACCTACTGAACAATGCGGCCCAAGAAGCGCAGCTTCTCTATCTATCAGGTATCACACTGGCCCTGATGAGTGCGGCGGCGCATCAGGCGCTGTTCGAGTTCGCGGCGAGCTTTCGGGCAAAAGG
>CAYWSI010000327.1:0-1656 GCA_964460585.1 uncultured Algimonas sp. | reverse complement strand
ATGCCCGTGTCACCACAGCGCGAACTGCTGGAACAGTCCATCGCCTACAACGGACCCATTAGCTCGCCGATGAAAACTGCGGAATGGATCGCGCAACAGCCCGGGAATCAACGCCGCAGTCTCTACCGAACAATGATGCTGAACTGGCCTTGGAGCGAGTTACCAAAAGCGACAAAGCTTGCCAACGGCATCAACAATGCTCGCGACCGCCACTCTATTCGCCTGGGTATCGCAAAACGCAAAAAAGACCCGACCCAGTTTAGAGCGCTTTTTGACGAAAGCTCAGATCCATCCGCGCGGCGAGAAGTTGCTGAAGTCGCCAAATCCAGTTTGTGGATTGATTATCCACTTGAAGTCAAGCGTTATCGAAATTTCTTAGACGGCTCGACCAGCGAGGATGGCGGCGAGGATGGCAGCAACGATACACGGGCAAGCGGGAAGGGCTCAGAGAAGTGAGTAACCCCAAGTCGCACACAATAACTTCTCTCGCGGCAGTTTTCATTCTAGGTGCTCTGGGCTACTACGGCCTGGTCGTTTCGCCGGTATTCGAATCGCCCTCTACACAAGCGCAGCCTCTCACCAATGTCATAACTTCGGCAGCTACCCCAACACCCGTGCGCCAGCGTAGCGCTGATACCCTACGATTGCTCGGCAACCAGCGGACCCTGTTGGATTTCGAGATTGCCTTGCTGCGCTCGTTGATGCACTACAGCGCCGAAGATGTGCAGCAGCTTTTCAACCCGATCGTTACGCAGCTAACCGGTTCACGATTGAGGATCGCAAGCAATGCCATTGTCCGTCATTGGGCACAACAAGCACCTCACCAGGCATTGGCTCGCCTACTAAAAAGCAACCATCCCCTCCAAGCCGAGTGGATAGTGACGTTGTTTGGCCATTGGCCGGTCGAGCAGTTCGAAACGGCACAACAAGCCATCGAAAACCTGCCGCTATGGCTGCGCTATGAAGCTTTGAGCGCGCTGCTAGTGGCTAGCAGCTCGACTGCGGTCGTACAGCGCCTTGAGCTCGCTGAACAACTCGGTGTTTACAGCAGTCCATTTAACTCTAACGAAGAATTTGTTGCGGCCTGGGAGCAGATCAGCAACTTGCCAGCATCTAAGCAGAAAGATAAACGCTTGCACCAAATCGCCAGTTCTTGGGTGCAGAGCAATCCCCAGCACGCTCTCGACGCCATCCAACAACTACCAGCCGGTGACGCACGCACGGGCTTGGTCGATCGCGCGCTGAGCAGCTGGGCATTTTTCGATGGGCCCGCCGCGATTGACTGGCTACTCCTACAACCCCATTCACCGGAAACCACTGCACGTATTCTTGCAAACACCGTCTACTTCTTTGATCCGAGTACGAACCAGTTCGATGCATTACTGACCGCTGTCGGTGAAACCAATCAACCCATACTGCGTCAACGCCTAATTCCCGCGCTGGCGACTAGCGATACCGAGGCTGCGATCGAGTTGTTTGCCCAGTTAGGTAACTTGGCCGAAGACCAACGCAGTATCAACTCGATTGGTTATCAACTCGCCACTCGCTTTCCTAGTCGCTACCTCGACTGGCTGAGCACATTGCCAGAAGACACTAAGAACGCGGCGGTGACGATCGGGCTATATTCGTTGAGCGCGGAGGACTTTGGTATCGCAT
>CAYWSI010000326.1:0-1662 GCA_964460585.1 uncultured Algimonas sp. | reverse complement strand
CGCCTTAGTCTCGTGGGCTAGGAGATGTGTATAAGAGACAGGTATATTATCAACATTCGGTCCGCCACCAGGATCCCTTGAAGCGATGATTTTCACAACCCTCCCTATCTCGATATACAACTATGTCGAAGTCGTCCCGCAAGCGTTTGCACTATCGTTTCTGCTCGCATTCTGGCTGGCACATCCGGGTGTGCGATGGTTTTCGATTCTAATGATCGCTGCCTACTTAGTTATGGCGACGCTCATTATCATGGGTCTGACTTTGAGCTAGACGCGCTCGCTCGCGAAATCGGAATTGACTACAAATTAGGAGCAACACTCTGGCCAACATCAAACTATATGGCTTACGCATTTCCTACTACACCGGGAAAATGGAAGCTTACCTTCGCTACAAAGAGATCCCCCACGATTTCGTCGGCTTAACGCCATCACTCATGGCACGGTTACAGTCTGAAACCGGCGCAGCTCAAATGCCCGCGGTGGAGTTGGCTGACGGCCGATTCATGACTGACACCACGCCTATGATCCAGTGGTTCGAATCGAATTACCCAGAAGCGCCGGTGATTCCCACTGATCCGATTCTACGATTCGTCAGCTTCCTGATTGAAGACTACGCGGAGGAATGGCTTTGGCGCCCAGCGATGCACTATCGTTGGAGTTACAAGACCGATCGGTTGCACTTGAGCCGGAAGATCGTCGATGAACTTTTAGCAGACGCTCCACAGCCTGGCTTTTTGAAACGCGCCTTTATTCGCCGCCGTCAGCATAACGAATACGTAAAACGCGACGGGGTCGATGCCACTACCTGGGATCACGTGGAATCGATTTATCTCGATACCCTGGATCGTTTGGAGGCGATTTTTGCCTGTCGCCCGTATTTGTTGGGGGCGCAACCCACTCTTGGCGACTTTGGCTTCTTCGCCTCGATGTTCCGGCATTTTTCTCAAGATCCCACAGCCTCGGATATTATGCGCGCACGCGCCCCCGGGGTGTTTGCCTGGCAAGCGCGCCTTTGGAATGCCCGCGCCAGTTCAAACACAGGTGAACTGGTTTCCGAGCTACCCAATGATGTGCTCCCTTTGCTGGATGATATTGGTAGTGGCTATCTGCCATATCTAAACGCCAACGCCCTGGCGTGGCAGCAAGGATTAGAGCGCTTCGACCCCGTCATTCAAGGTGTGCAATACCGAGGTGTACCCGTGTCTCAATACCGCGTCTGGTGTTTGGAACAGCTCCAAGTACGTGCAAGAGAGGTACCACGCGAGCAACAACCCGCCTTACAGCAGCTGCTTGTCGAAAGATCCTGTTGGTCTGCGCTGTTTGAGCTTGCAGAACCCGGCTCGCACTATGACGAAGGAAGACATGCTCCCTTTCAAGGCCGCAAAGTACACTATGACAATCACCGTGCTTAGACAGGTGCGAGTTAGCTGAGGGACGGGCTATGGCCATTACAGGAAGCTGCCTCTGCGGTGGCGTGCGGTTCGAAATTGAGCGCGCAAGCGGTCCATCTGAAATCTGTCACTGTGTCAGGTGTCAAAAGAAAAGCGGCGCTACCGCCTTGGAAATGATTGCTGTCGAGGCTAAGCACTACCGCTTACTCGCGGGTGCAGAGCTTATCCAATGCTACGAAGCACCCATTCTTAACACCCCACCAGCGTACAC
>CAYWSI010000325.1:0-1666 GCA_964460585.1 uncultured Algimonas sp. | reverse complement strand
TCTTTATCGAGACTTTGGGGTGATCGTTAAATTTCTTCCAACAATAATTGGTAATACGATCAGCCTCGACATCGATATTGAAATCAGCGAAATCGATAATAGTTTTGCACAGACTGTCTCAGGCACTGAGGGCCAGTCAGCTGCGTTCACGTTTCCTTTTCTGTCCTCTCGTTCGGTTGCCAATACTGTTGAGCTTTCAAACGGGCAAACGATCGGAATTGCCGGGCTGATACAGGATGACGTTGAACAGGTTTTCACGAAAATTCCGGGCATTGGTGATATTCCCATACTCGGCAACCTGTTTCGTAGCCAGAGTTTTCAATCAGGTCAGACCGAATTAGTGATTTTCGTAACGCCTCATTTGGCTAAGCCCATTGAGCCCGACAAGATCCGATTGCCAACTGATAGTTTTGTTCCACCTAACGATTTTGAGTTCTACATTCTGGGGAGAATGGAATCACTACGCGATCCTGAGCCCGTAAATCGACGTCGAAATCTCGATGGTGGTTTTGACGGCGTCAGTTTTGGCCATGATTTATAACGGAGCGCAACTTAATGTTTCAAACAATATGCACTAGCCATTCGCGCCTGATTGCGACAATAGGAATCATCGGGTTCAGTGTAAGTAGCTGCGCCTTTCAGGATCCTAAAAGAGTGGAAGATGATTTTGGAAATTCTGTTCGTACGATGATTGCGGAACAAATTTACGATCCGGCGGTAGCTCAAACTCCTTCGCCGAACGTACCTGGACTCTTGGGTGATGCAGCGACGACTAGTCTTGACACGTACGGGGCTGCCGGGCGTCAAACACGTAACGAGCGTACTCGAAACGCTCAATCAGCGGTGCCAATTTCTGGAACTGCTTCTGATTCAGGTGCCGAGGAATAAAGAATTAGCATTGATTGTAAATGGCACTATTGGTTTTTTGGAGACCGGTAATGTTCTAGAACTTCTGGAAATACATAGGTCACGAGGTGATGTAAAATGAATACACAGTTGGGAAACAAGCAGGTAAGCAAGCGTAATGTCAAGCAACATGGAGGCATGTTGCCTGTGATAGCAATTGGAATGCTTGCGATGCTTGGAGTCGCGGGTTTAGCTGTTGATTCAAGCCATGCATTTGTCAATGTGACGAGAGTTCAGAATGCGCTGGATGCAGCAGCTTTGAGCGCTGCCAGAACCTTGCATATTACGAGTAAAAACACGGTAATAGCGACCGCTGATGGAAATTCAACTTTCAGCGAACATTTGGAAGGAGAGTTGGATTCAAGCGGGGCGAGCGTGTCCTTCGAATTTAGCGCAACATTGAATCCTTTTGTCCCTGGATCGACGGATCCCAACTACGTTCGCGCTACTACGTCCAATCACACTATCGGGATAATCTTGGCCAGCGTTTTACCGGGCGTCGGAGATAACTTTACTATCGGTTCAACGGCCGTCGCTGGACCTATCCCTTTATCCGGTGGGCAGGTCTGCGATCTTGCGCCATTGCTCGTTTGTGGTGATCCGACTGACACCGACCCAACCGACGGAACATTAGCCGGTTTGTCTTATGGCAACGGCGATGTTGAATGTCTTAAGTTCGGGGCGGGAACCAATAGTGGAAACGGAGGGAACGGGAACGGGAACGGGAACGGGAACGGGAACAATGGTGGAGGAGATTCCG
>CAYWSI010000324.1:0-1667 GCA_964460585.1 uncultured Algimonas sp. | reverse complement strand
GCACAAGCGCCCCGGCACCAGCCGCGATCATCCCGATTCGATAGCCAAGTTGGTAGGTCGCCGCTAGCGCGGCTTGTTCTTCTTGCGGCGCGCATTCGATGCGATAAGCATCGATCACCACGTCTTGCGTTGACGAAGCAAACGCGGTGAACAAGGCGAAACCGATCAACGTATCTAAGTGCAGTTGCGGATCGGTAAAAGCCATCCCGAGCAGACCGCTCATCACTCCGATTTGCGCAACCAACATCCAGCCCCGGCGCCTTCCGAGCCCCCGCAACAGTCGAGGGGGCCGCACACTATCAAGCAACGGCGCCCAAACGAACTTCAGCGAGTAGGCGAGTAATATCCAACTGGCGAAACCGATGCTGCTACGCGAAACCCCGGCTTCGCGTAACCAAAACGACAAGGTGCCGAAAACCAACAGCAAGGGTAGCCCGGCAGCAAAACCGAGGAACAATAAACTCACCGACTGCCGCGTGCCAAAGGGACCAAACAGCCTAAACCACCATCCCCCGCGAGCCTGGCTCGAACTATTCAGAATTAATCTCGGAAGTTCTCGTATTGCAGCGGCAGGTCGAGGTCAGCGTCCTTCACCAATGCCATTACCTTCTGCAAGTCATCGCGTTTCTTCCCCTGCACCCGGACTTGCTCGCCCTGGATTTGCGCCTGCACTTTCAGTTTCGAGTCTTTGATCAGTTTGACGATTTTTTTCGCCTGCTCTTGATTCACCCCATTGCGCAGGGTGAATTTTTGCCGTTTTTGTTTGCCCACGCCTTCTACTTTGCCGGGCTCCAGCGCTCGCGCGTCGACCTTTCGGCTGATCAACTTCGAGCGCAATATGTCGAGCATCTGAGTGAGCTGAAACTCCTCGAACGCTGCCAGTTCGATCGTCTCACCACTTAGCTCAAAAGAGGCATCAACCCCCCTAAAGTCAAATCGCTTGTCTAGCTCTCGATTCGCTTGATCCACCGCATTGCGAACTTCCTGCACGTCCACTTCGGACACCACATCAAAACTCGGCATTCGCTTTCAACTCCCCTCTTTCACTCTTCCACTCGTCCACTCGTCCACTCTGCCACCCTTCCTCTCGTGCACTCGTGGGTACGGACACTCTCGGGTGCAGATTTCACTGCATCTTGCATGATTTCACGACTGCGTGCTTCCTTCGTCTCGCCCTGCCGTCGTGCCACCTTGCCGTCTTGCCGCGCTTGCAATCCATCTCTGACTGCAGGCGCACTACTGTTTTACATTCTACAGTCTGACCACCCGACGGGATCGGTTTCATACAACTCATCTGCTGGACGACCACACCCACACCCGAAATGAGCACCAAGTCTCGCTCACTATGGCCTCATGTAGCTTTCTAGCGCATTGAACCCGCGCATTGATCTAGAATTAGGAACACCATCAAAAAGAAGCGTGTTTGACATGCTAAGCTTCTGCTAAGCATCGTAGCGGTACTCGTACTGGCACATACTTCCGTTCAACAGCAGCAACGCAAACGCTCGCGTTTCCTGCAGGCCCTTATCTTCTAGCAATAGTTGCAAAGTTACATGTCCTACGCCGACATTCCAATCCTTGTTGTTGATGACGCGAAGTTTTCCTCCGCAGTCATATCGAAGACGCTCAACAAAGGTGGCTTCAGCAATATTCGGTTTACGAACAAC
>CAYWSI010000323.1:0-1684 GCA_964460585.1 uncultured Algimonas sp. | reverse complement strand
GCCTCAGCCCCGCCTCAAGCTCCGCTGATCTCAAACGTTAGGCGGCGTCGATAGACTTTTCGGAACTGAAGTGTATTAAAATTCCGGATTGTGGACATTTAGTTCCACTGATTAGACAGCAATTTTCGGCCCGCTGTAAGTGTAGTGTTACACTTTACTTATGATCGTGCTACGACCAGAAACACCGGATGATCAGTCCGCCATATTTAGGATCGTAAGTCTGGCCTTTGATAATGAGTCAGAAGCAAAGCTCGTGGATATGATTCGGCAACGAAACAATTCTAGGCTTGCGACGGTTGCCTGCAGTGGGGAATTGATAGTCGGTTACGTTGTTGCTTCGCCGTTGACGTTTGAGCCATCGAATAGTTTGGCCTGCTTGGGTATTGCGCCCGTTGCGGTAACTCCAGCCCGTCAGGGTGAAAAAATCGGCTCGAAACTCATGTTCCATGTTATCAATCTCGCCCGTGAGCAGAATTTTGACGCGCTGTTTCTGCTCGGAAGTCCTTCGTACTATCGACGTTTTGGCTTTACACCAACTCACATCGATAACGAATATGGTGCAAAGGATGCCTTCATGGCTTTAGAGCTGCGCGATGGCTGCCTGAGTGAAATGAAGTCATTGGCCAGATATGTTGGCGAGTTTTCTGAAATTGGGGTCTAGCGAGATTACCTCCTATGATCTGATAGCGGCGTGCTAACTGTCTGTTTTGAAGGTCGCTTTGACAGGCGGAACTACACGCCGCCTAACAAATCAATGCACTCGGAAACTTGACCTGGTCCTGCGGCTGGCTACGCCAGTCCTCGGCCCAGCTCAAGTTCCGGTGATTTCAGACGTTAGGCGGCATCGAAACTGCGCCCCAAGTTCGAATCTTTGCCCTCACAGAAAGGCAAAGAATACGTGGATCACTTTAATAGATACGCGAGGGTATCATCGCGACTCGCTCCCCACATTGTCACAACCTGAAAGATCAGAAAAACCTAGATGCGAAGCAGCGCCAAATAGTGGGAGAAACAGAAACGGCATGGCGATAGCGAATATCTTTGGGTCAGATAAAGCTTCTGAGGCTTGTGACCAGAAGGTACCTGAGAGTTCTGTGCCCAGTTGAGAAGCGTTGAGGATAGAAAGCTTGCAGAGAGCGTAACTAAAGAACGCAAGAATACTAATTGCATATAGTACTCCTTTCCAGCCTGGACTCGTGCGCCTCCAATTGCTCTTCCACTTTGTTGCCACAGAAATTGTTATTGCAACTGCTAGAATGACCAAAATCCAGGTCGCTTGTGCAAGAACTGTATCTATTCCTTGCAACGCGACGATCGAAGTGCTGAACGAAGCAAACGTTAGCCACATGTCTACACTCTGCAGTGGTTTGCGTAATTCTCGATAGTATTTGGTTATCAGATTTGCCAGTATGATGCCGCTCCAATATATTTTGGCTTCTGCTATTCAATCAATTTGGATTGGGGTCTCGACCGTCAATGGTTGTAACGCTTGGCTCAAACGATTACCAATACTCAGGTATTCAGTTGTC
Organism: uncultured Algimonas sp.; assembly: GCA_964460585.1. Lineage (GTDB taxonomy): Bacteria > Pseudomonadota > Alphaproteobacteria > Caulobacterales > Maricaulaceae > Litorimonas. Next base: position 155 of record CAYWSI010000323.1, on the reverse strand, counting down.
GCTTTGCAAGTTCGACAACATGCCGCCTAACCAATCGATGCAACGGAAACTTGACCCGGGTCTTCGTTTGGCTACGCCAAGCCTCAGCCCCGCCTCAAGTTCCGCTGATCTCAAACGTTAGGCGGCCTTGCGAATATCCTTACGGAGTCGATGCG
>CAYWSI010000322.1:0-1691 GCA_964460585.1 uncultured Algimonas sp. | reverse complement strand
CAAATGTCGGCTCCGGTTTTTTATGCGGCTTGGGCCTATGTGGCTTTGCGCGTCGTCCATAGTTTTATCCAAGTCAGTATGGGCAAGGTTGCGCTTCGTTTCGCGGTCTTTTCGCTCGCTACGATTATGCTCTTCGTGATGGTGATTATTACGGTCTTATAGGGCGGGCTTAAACGATCGCAGGCCCCATAGCGGCGTCCCAGACGGATGAAAGCGCGATGAAATCCGCGCTCTCATCAGGGTCGCGGTCATTATTGAGATCGGCGGGGCTATTGCGAGTAATCGTAATGCCAATTGGCTCGCGGGTCTTGGCATCCAACACGGGACCGCCGCTCATCCCTGTGACAACGGGCTCATCTGGCTCAAATATATGTACAATCCATTGTCCGGGACTGCGTTCAAAATAGACACGGCCTGTACGCTCTTCCATATGCCGCGATCCGGCGGGGTAGCCGAGTAAGATGACATCTTGGCCTACTTTAGGGGCGGCAGGACGCGCGCTTGGCAGGGAACATCCTACCAAGGCGGCATCTAATCCGTCAGGCCATTTGATGACGGGAGCATTGGCCGCAAACTCTGGTAAGTGATCTTGCGCGTCGGTGAGGCAGTGACCCGCGCTGATCCATCCACCCCAATGGGCGAACCAAGTTGTGTAGCACTGAAAATTTCGTTCATTGTGAAAATAGCGCCGGACATCATTGCCCTCATCTGGGCCTCTATCTGGGCCTCTATTTGGTATGGGGGAAGTTGCCGAGTTGGTGGGCGCAGGAATAACCGGAGCAGGTTCTGCCATAGGCGCGGGCTGAACTCTGGTTTTGTTACGGCGAAAAAAATTAAAGAATGACATATGCGTAACTAGACCTTGATGCCGCTAGGCATGCAACTCATTTTCGTGATAAGTACAGCTTATGAGATATTTGAGCCTGTTTTTAATTATGTGTTTTACCGTCGCCTGCACGTCCGTGACCCATGTTCCGATAGCCTCAGCCGCAGAGCATCCTGAAGCTCTACTTTTTGAGGTAGACCGTGACGCACACGCCGATGTAGATGCGGCTTTGGCGCAAGGTGCTACGGAGGGTAAAATTACGCTCGTCGTTATGGGGGCAAATTGGTGCCATGATAGCCGCGCCCTCGCAGGGTGGTTTTCAACGGATGAGGATATATCGGCGGTATTAGAACGAGATTTTGTCGTTGCCTATGTCGATGTCGCCAAGAAAAACCGTAACATAGATGTCGCGCAGCGCTTTGGAATTGATTCTATCGTTGGAACACCAACGGTCATCATGGTGGCTCCAGATGGAACCGTATTGAATAGGTACACAGCCGTGACGTGGCGAAATAGCGCGAGCCGGACAAAGGCGGAAATCAAGCAAGCCCTAGACACAGCGGATCAGCTTTAGTCATGTTTATGGGGCATTACGCACCAGCGGTTTGGGATACGCAGCGCGGTAAGGGCGTTGTTCTGGTCCCGGTGTGGATGGCCTCTCTAGCGGTTCAATTTATGGATATTATTTTTGCCTGTCTGGCGATGGTGGGGATTGAAGGTGAGACGCGGATGATTGGCGGCGAGCCTTATTTCACAATCCCTTATTCACATAGTCTTCTGACATCTCTTTGCTGGGCAGCGCTTGGCGGATTAATCTTCAAACTCTGGCGCCCGAAAAGCGGCGCGAAAGGCTTTTGGGTCGTGT
>CAYWSI010000321.1:0-1719 GCA_964460585.1 uncultured Algimonas sp. | reverse complement strand
CCATTATCCGGTTGCTATCATTAATTTCGCGGCGAAATAAAACCGAATAAACTTCCGTTGCAAGCCGCGGCGTCCGGCAATGTTCGGCAAGTCTATCTAAGGCTTTTTCATGATGTTCAATCAATTTTGACAAACGCTTATGTGCGCCTCGAAAAGGAATACCGTGCGCGGGCGCAATAAAAATATCTTCTGGGAAAGCCTGTTTTAATTTGTGGCAAGATTGAATCCAATCTTCCAGCGGATTGCCTTCTGGTTCAGTCGGCCAAACGGAGACATTGGAACTAATATTCGGCAGCAGCTGATCCCCTGTCAGCGCAAGATTAATCTCGGGACAATAAAGACAGGCGTGCTCAGGTGAATGCCCGGACCCAATAACAATTTGCCACTCACGTCCGCCAATCAATCCCAACTCACCATCCGTCAACCTGTCATAACTTTGCGGCAGCGGGACAATGGCTTTGCCGAACCCGCCAAAACGAGCCTTATAAAGTTCAATTTGCGGGTCGGTAAATCCGCACTTCCGGTAAAAATTAATACCCTCTTTGGGTGCGAGCTTTCCCGTATCCGCCGCCAATAGCCGGCAGAGGAAATATTCCCCGCGCGTCATTAAAAGCGGCGCGCCAAATTTTCCGCAGAGCCAACCTGCTAGTCCCGTATGATCAGGATGCAAATGGGTGCAGATGACGCGGTTGACCGGACGGCCGCCCAAAAGATTCTCAAAATGCGTTTCCCAAATTTCGCGGCTGACCTTATCCGCGATACCCGTATCGACAATCACCCACTCATCACCGTCTTTTAACGCCCAGAGATTGATATGATTTAGGCCCCGCATGGGTAGCGGAAACCGGAGCCAAAACACACCTGGAGCAACCTCGGTTGCGCTGCCAGCCTCTGGGGCTTCATCCATGAAAAATTCGAGGCCGCGCCCTTCATATCCGCTTTCGCGGACAAGAGATTGATCGGAAGAATGTTTTTTTAGACTATCGCTCATAAGCGATAGATAGTCGATTACGCCGCAAATTACAGCACTGAATTGCGCTAGGGTTCCCTGAATCTAGATAGCTAGGATGGACTTTGCGTATAGCCCGACATAGTTTCCCGAAAAAGAGACATGATAGGGCCTCATATTTTGCCAAAGTTACACTCAAAAATTAACCCCGACAGCGCCGAATTTCGCGCCAATCGTGAGGCCATGGAAGCCTTGGTGTCTGACCTTCGCGAAAAAGTCACCAAGATTGCAAAAGGCGGCTCGGATCGCGCGCGGCAAAAACATTTAGACCGCGGCAAACTGCTCCCGCGTGAACGCGTGGAGCGCCTGCTCGACCCCGGAACGCCGTTTCTGGAGCTTTCCCAACTCGCGGCTTACGGCATGTATGACGACCAAGTGCCGAGCGCGGGCCTGATTACAGGGATTGGCCGCGTCGCGGGCCGCGAGGTCATGATTATCTGTAATGACGCCACGGTCAAAGGCGGCACCTATTACCCCATGACCTGCGAGAAACAGGCGCGAGCGCAAGAGATTGCGGCGACCAATAGACTACCTTGTATTTATCTCGTCGATAGCGGCGGCGGGAACCTGCCCAACCAAGCTGAAATTTTTCCGGGCAAAGACCATTTCGGCGCGTGCTTTTATAATCAAGCCAATATGAGCGCCGAAGGCATTGCCCAAATCGCCGTTGTCATGGGCAGCTGCACAGCGGGCGGCGCCTATGTCCCGGC
>CAYWSI010000320.1:0-1726 GCA_964460585.1 uncultured Algimonas sp. | reverse complement strand
CTGTCGAAGTTTACGCGATTTTTGGTGGCCAATGGCCTCACTCAAGTTTCATGGTACCCGGCGGTGTGATGTGCGCACCAAACCTTGCCGACGTAACTCGCAGCATTGCGATTCTTAATTACTGAAAACGTGAGTGACTGGAAGGATGTTGGTAAGGCTGTTCACTTGAACGCTGGATGGAAAACAAAACGTGGGACGACGTTTGGAAGTGGGCTGACGAGAACGACAGTCAACGTAATTCTGACTGTGGTTTGTTCCTGAGATTTGCAAAAGCGGCTGGACTCGACAAGTACGGACACGGCTGTGGAAAATTCCTTGCAACAGGTACTTATTTTGAGCCTGAACTTTACACGAATCCAACTATCGACGGGCGCAACGATGCACTTATCAATCGGGCGGGTGTTTATGATGGCGAACAGTTCCATGATTTCGACCACCTGAATGTTCGTGAATCAATTGCTCACTCATTCTTCAAAGGTGATTCGTATCTGCATCCTTGGGATGGCGTTACCGACCCAATTGACCCGGCAGAAGGTCATAAGAAAGGAAAGTACAGCTGGGCAAAATCGCCTCGCTACGAAGTGCCGGGCAAGGGCTCGATGCCACTAGAAGCTGGCCCACTTTCTCGTCAGGTTATCGCAGGACGTCCGGACGCCAAAGAGCATCAAGATTTCGATCCTTTGTTCCTGGATGCGGTTAAAAAAGACGGCCCGAATTGTCTTGTCCGTGTGATGGCTCGTATGCACGAAGCCTGCAAGTATTACAAGCTTGCTCAAAAATGGTTGAGCGAAATCGACTTACACGGCAAGTTTTACACCAAGCCAGAAGAACTGAAATCCGGAAAAGGTTTCGGTGCAACCGAAGCTGCCCGCGGCGCGTTGTCTGATTGGATCGTTATCGAGAACGGTCAAATCGAAAACTATCAGGTTGTAACTCCAACAGCTTGGAACATTGGCCCGCAAGATGGCAATCAGGTTCACGGCCCGATGGAACAATCATTCATTGGCGCAACAATCAAAGATCCGAAGGATCCTGTCGAAATGGGACACGTTGCTCGTTCATACGATTCTTGCTTGGTCTGTACAGTTCACACTTACGATAGCAAAACAGGTAAAGAACTTGCTCGTTTCCGCGTTGGAGAGGGATCATAACAATTTGCTCTTTGCACGGATGCAATAATGGGCAGTTTCAATTGTTTGAACATAAACTAGAAGTTAACAAAGTGACATTCGAAGGACTCGGTCGCCTCGTTTCAGGTGTCGAGTCCTTTTTTTGTTTCGTAGTGCAGATACTTGCTTGCGAGTAACTGGAAGAATATGTCGACAGACGCCAATTCAGATATCGAAAAATTTGATCCGTCGAAACCGACGTTAAGCGGAATTGATACGCTGGTTATCGGCTGCGGAAATATCTTGCGCGGCGATGATGCAACTGGGCCAGTCTTGATTCGGCGAATGTGGGAGCGAGGACTACCGGATGGAGTTCACTGTGCAGACGGTGGAACTGGCGGAATGGATGTTGCGTTTCAGATGCGCGGCGTGCCGCATGTGATTTTGGTGGACGCATGCCAATCGGGAAGCGAGCCGGGAGCGTTGTTCAAGGTTCCCGGTGAGGAAGTCGAGCAGTTGCCTCCTGATAGCGGAATGAACTTACACGCATTCCGATGGGATCATGCGATCGCGTTCGGTCGGTGGCTTCTGAAGGAAGACTACCCAAAGAAAATCAC
>CAYWSI010000319.1:0-1730 GCA_964460585.1 uncultured Algimonas sp. | reverse complement strand
GAGCGATAACTTGGCGCTGAAAGGGATCTGCGAGCGCTACGATGGCGGCCACATAGTCACCAGCAAAATCGAGCACAAAGCCGTTCTGGACACCTGCGCTTGGCTCGAAGGCCAGGGTTTCGAGGTGACCTATCTGACACCGGATGGCGACGGGCGCATCGACCCGGCGGCGGTGGCCGCTGCGTTGCGCGCCGATACCCGAATTGTCAGCATCATGCACGTGAACAACGAGCTGGGTTGCGTGAACGACATTGGGTCGATTGGTGCCCTGTGTCGCGAGCAAGGCGTGGTGTTCCATGTGGATGCGGCCCAGAGCGTCGGCAAGGTGGCGATCGATACCCAGGCGATGGCGATCGATATGCTGAGCCTGTCTGCCCATAAACTCTATGGCCCGAAAGGCATCGGCGCGCTGTTCGTGCGTCGCGAACCCCCCTTGCAGCTCAAGCAGCAGATCCATGGCGGTGGCCACGAACGCGGCATGCGCTCGGGGACCCTGCCGACCCACCAGATTGTTGGCTTGGGAGCCGCGGCCGCCCTGATGGGTGAAAAAATGGTCGCTGAGGCCGCTCGCATCGACACCTTGCGCGGGCGCCTGCTGCGACGCATAACGCAGCTCCCTGAGGTGCAAATTAACGGCAGCAGTGACCATTTTTGGCCTGGCATCCTCAATGTCGGCTTCGGCAGTGTTGATGGCGAGACCCTGCTGTTGGCGCTCGATGGGTTGGCGGTGTCGACAGGCTCGGCCTGTACCTCGGCGACGGTCGAGCCCTCCTACGTGTTGCAGGGTATCGGCGTCCCGACGGCGCTGGCCCATGCCTCGATACGCTTCTCGATTGGTCGCTTCACCACGGATGATGAAATCGATCGCGCAGGGGAGCAGGTGGTGCAGGTGGTTGAACGGCTGCGGTCCGCCGGCTAGCAACCTGCGAACCCCGACGCTTGGCCTCATGTGGCCCTAAAAGCGGGTAGAAGCCACTGACTGTTTTGAGCCGGGGTTGAGGCATGAGATGGGACTGCTTATGGGGCTGGTGATGGGGCTGGATCGGCGTATAATACGCGGCCCGTCGAAGCCGACATTCTTTTTAATATCAAAAAGATAAGGCGGCATGCGGAAAAGCAAGCTTAACTGCGAACTGCCCGAATCGGGGTGAGAGACAACTAGGAGTACTTTCTCAATGGCTATCCAAAGAACCTTTTCTATCGTCAAGCCCGATGCCGTTGCTCGGAATCTAATCGGTGCGATCTATTCCCGTTTCGAACAGGGTGGTTTGCAGGTCGTCGCGGCCAAGATGCTGCAGTTGACCGAAGAACAGGCAGGCGGCTTTTATGCCGAACACGCGCAGCGACCGTTTTATAACGACCTCGTTGCCTACATGACATCGGGACCAGTGGTCGTACAGGTCCTCGAGGGCGAAGATGCCATTGCAACCAACCGCAAACTCATGGGGGCAACCAACCCGGCCGAAGCGGATGCGGGGACCATTCGCGCTGACTTCGCTGAGTCGGTAGAGGCCAACGCGGTCCACGGTTCGGACAGCCCGGAATCTGCAAAGCGGGAAATCGATTTCTTCTTCAGTGCCGCTGAGATCTGTTCGCGCTAACTGGTCATGACCGTACCAGCCCCCACAGACGCGGGTGACCGCGACCTAGAGACGCCGGTTGCACAGCGGAATCTGTACGACTTCGATCTCGCTGGGCTGGAGGCGGAGTTAACTGGGCTTGGTTGGAAG
>CAYWSI010000318.1:0-1759 GCA_964460585.1 uncultured Algimonas sp. | reverse complement strand
AATATCGAAGCGCAGTCAACGGATGGTTATATTGCGCCAAGCGGAACGGGTAACCCTGATACCACAGGAGACTTTGTAGACGTCAACCGCGACGGTTTGGATGATAATTACGACGTACGAAATGGAAGTCTAACGGCGAGCTCAACGGCAGCAACATCCGCAGATTCTATAATCACCCCGCAGGACACAGATGGCCTCGGTAATCCTGATTTCCTTGATCCAGATTCTGATGATGACGGTATTTTGGACGTCAATGAAAACGGCCTTGGCGTGACTTACGCCGCAGGTGATACGGATGGTGACGGCCTTGCCGATGTCTTTGAGGCTGCGCTGGACGGAAACGTCAATGACGGCTTTATTGTCAATGAAGGCATTACCCCGCTAGACGGGACTCTGCCAGATGTTGATGGCGACGCCACAGGTACGATTGTGCCTTTGGTCAATGATTTGGATTACCGTGATCAGCTAGATACTGACCAAGACGGCGTTGCAGATCACATTGATGTCGATGACGATAATGACGGTATTTTGGATACGGTTGAAAATGAAGCCGACGTGATTGCTGTGAATTTCACCTCGGTGCCTTTGACAAACCAAGCTGTTACGGATGCTGACGGCACGGTTGTTACATCTATAACAACAACTCTCATCGTTGAAGATGCTAGCAATCCAGCCGCAATCTTTTTCGGGGACAGCCTCGGCAACCTTGGAATAGACTTACCTGCCGGTAATGGAGGACAGCCTGTTGGGACGAGCCTTGATGTTACGTTAGACACGCCGCAACAAATAGTTATCAGCCAGCAAGTGCCTTCAACGACGAATTTTGGAGGTGCTTTAAGTGACGATCAAATCAGGCTTGTGGCCATCGGCGGCTTTACGGTGTCAGATCCTGATAATCAGCTGATTATCCTGTCCCAAACGGCTAATGAGATTGTATTTAGAGGCGCAGCTGCGACTGCAGTTGGTGCTGGCACATGGTCCGTCACCTCCAATGCAAGCATCGACAATTTAAATGTTTCATTTACGACCACTCTAACGCCAAATTCAAGAACTGTCGTCAATTTGGCTGTTCTGCCTACCGATAGTGACGCTGATGGCATCCGCGACAGCCTCGACATCGACTCCGATAATGACGGCATAACCGATAATATCGAAGCTCAGACAACGGCGGGATATATCGCGCCGTCAGGTGTTGGCGGAACGGCAGATTTTGTTGATCTCAACCAAGATGGTCTTGATGATAATTATGATAGCCGCAGTGTTGTCGCAGGCGATAGCACCGCGACAGAGATTGAAGCTTTAATTGTTCCTGTTGATACAGACGGCGATGATACGGCTGATTACCTCGACACGGATAGCGACAATGAAGGCGGGAATGATACCGTTGAGGCTGGCCTAACAGGCACCGCCACAGGTCTGTCTACGGATGCCAATGACGCAGATGGTGACGGCTTATTCGATGTCTTCGAAATTCAAGGCGGCACAGACGCCAATGACGGCTTTAACGTCAATGAGTCTCTGGCCACAGGCGCATTAGCTTTACCAGATTCCGACAATGATGCCGCATTGGGTCAACCTTTAGAGCATGATGTCGACTTCCGTGATGCGCAAATCGATGCTGACACAGATAATGATGGCGTTATCGATTTAATCGACGTCGACGACGATAATGACGGCATTTTGGATATCATCGAAAATGCACCATTTATCACACCGAGCTTTATCTCTACAAATGCGGATGTTGCTGGTATGACGGTAG
>CAYWSI010000317.1:0-1762 GCA_964460585.1 uncultured Algimonas sp. | reverse complement strand
GCGTCATCCTCGGGCTTGTGTCGAGGACCTTTCATCCAAATTAAACGCCGCAGTAGAGGTCCTAGGCACAAGGCCTAGGATGACGGTTGGGGGTGTACCAGTATTAGTACAATGTTTTGACATGATTGTTCTTATTTAACGAAGGCTACAAAGGTGAGGTTTACTTTGAATGGTATTTCAATATGTAGGAAACTGTAATGCTACTATGGGGAGAGTATAGTGAAAGTAATACAAAAACTAAAAACACCGATTTCAGCTCAGTTAATACCTTCGTTTAAGCAAACAGAGAGAAGGTTATTATCTATATTCATGAGGGTTATGGATATTGTCCCTGAATTCCGAGGTCATATACTCGAGTCTGTTGGCTATAGAGGGGGAAAGACAAGTGATTACAAAAGCTATATGGAGCCAAGCTTTGACATACTAAATGGTCCTGCTGTGCGGCCAGATGGTTTAATTACATGTAAACGTGGACAAAAAGAGTGGTCGGCTTTGGTGGAAGCTAAGTCTGAGAAGAATAAAATCAGACCAGAACAGATTGAGAATTATGCTTCACTTGCACGATTATTGGATGTTGATGCTGTCATTACAATTTCAAATGAATTTGCGGCCAGCGCTGATGACTTGCCCTACACATTGCAAAGAGCAAAAAGGAAGAGTCGTGAAGTTTTCCATTTATCATGGTCTGGTATCGTATCTGAAATGACTATGTTTCTCGAAGCAAATAATAAATTAAATGATGCGGAAACGATTATATTAAATGAAGCTATAAGGTTTTTCTCAACGAAAGATTCTGGAGTTACCGCGTTTGATCAAATGTCGCCATCATGGAAGGATTTTGTAAATTCAGCTAATACAGTGATAGGTTTTAATTCAGCTACTCAAGGTGTTGCCGATATTGTTCGCGATTGGCATCAAGAACGCAGAGATTTGGCAATTAAACTCAATGAACAAATAGGCGGTGGAATAGCGGTTAAATTTCCTGCGAAGCAAAGAAGCGATTCCGCTGAAAGGCGAAAAGCGACTAGAGAGCAACTTACCAACGATTATAAATTGACGGCATTATACACATTCGGGAAAACTAAACAGACTCTCGAAGTAGTTTCAGACTTGCGTGCTTGTTCACAAACATTCATTTTTTGCTTCCAACCACCTGAGGGTAAAAAAGTTAGAGCTATTTCTACATGGTTAGGGAAAAAATTAGCTAACAATCACACTAATCATTTAAGTGTCAGATTAGATTGGCCGGGTCGAGAAAAAGATAGTTGGTACAAGGCAAGTGAACTTATAACTCATCCGGAGAGAATTATAGCGGGTAGGAATTATGAGCCCAAATCTATTTCTTTGGTGTCCAGTCTCCAGAATACGAAGAGATTCAAAAGTCGTACATTGTTTATTGTAGATTTGGAAAAAGGAGCGACTGATATGATTAATTTGCTTTCTCAGATGGAGCTGATTTAGCTTGATAACTTTACCATCCATTTGATGCTTCGCATCAATCCACGCCCTATCGGGCTTGGCGATTCCTTATTTTTAATCCCCCGGATTAAAAATTTTGCCCAGCGGGCAAATCAGGAATCGTCCATTTTCAACGCCGCAATAAAGGCTTCTTGCGGTATCTCGACCCGCCCGAATTGGCGCATTCTTTTCTTACCCTTTTTCTGCTTATCGAGCAGTTTGCGTTTACGGGAGGCGTCGCCGCCGTAGCATTTTGCGGTGACGTCTTTGCGCATGGCGGCGATGGTTTCGCGGGCGATGATTT
>CAYWSI010000316.1:0-1765 GCA_964460585.1 uncultured Algimonas sp. | reverse complement strand
GCATAGGCGGCAGTAGGTCCAAATGCGCGCGCAAACGGACGGCGAATCAATAGAATGAGAAGGATGAGTAAGCTAACCATAAGGCCCGTCTGAACAATCCATTCTTGAAAGGAGTCCAAGCTCATTTTTTGAGCCTCTCAAGCAGTGCCTCGATCTCGGCAATATCGGTGTCCGATAATCCGTCCCCTTCAGCGAGATGCGCGACTAAGGGCGCGGCGCGGCCGCCGAACAGGCGCGCGGCGAAATTACGCGCGGCGGGTCCGGCATAGGCTTCGCGGGAAATGGCGGGGCTATAAAGAAAACGCCTGCCGTCGGGCTCCGTCGTGAGGGCCTTTTTTTCAACCAAGCGTGAGAGCAATGTTTTGATTGTGCGGGCTGACCAGTCTTTTTTGGAGGCCAGGCGGGAAACCACTTCAGCAGAGCCCAAGGGGGATTCTTGCCAAAGCACATCCATAACGTCGAGTTCGGATTGACTGATTTTGAGTTTCATATGACTACCTTGATTACATAAGTAGTCATAACATGACCACAAACGTAGTCAACTAAAAAATTAAAAAGCCCGAACATTTAGCCGGGCTGATATTTTATGATAGCCTGATGAGGCCTTAATTATTCACCCTAGTTATTCAGGGATGCCGCATATGGAAGACCGTTAAAGATTGGGTCTAGATATTTATCGCGGCCGCCGCCTTCCCAATTCGAGACATTTTTGATGCAGAACCGTACGATTTCAGGCGCTTCGCCTCTCCGCTTACGCTTCGCTTCGGCGCGTTCAAAAGACCGAATTTCTGACATGGATGAAGAGCGGCCATTCGCACATGCGCGAATAACATCCGCTGGCGTCGTATTCGGGACTTGTGTGAACTCGGCGCGATTATAGGCGCGGTAATTCACGCTGACATGATTACCGGATAGATATTTCACAAAAATCATGCGGCGGTATTGCGGATTATCACTCGGACCCGTTTCAATAAGTAACGTGGGACTGACATCAGCGGACTGCGCAATCGCAGGCGCAGACAGGCCAAAAGCGAGTGACGCCGCAAGGGCCGTTTTAAGGATAAGTTTCATGAGGGGACTCCCACTAAGTCAGTAATTCTGAAGGTCCTATAAGCAAGTATAAGACCGATTCAGAGTCTCCGATGCGTTAAAATGCATTAACCTTTGCTGAATTTATGGCGGTTTTTCTGCGGTTTACACGCCAATTCACATCAGGCGAGAAAGGGCGGAGCCGCCCTCTCTCCAAAGAAGAATCAAGCGTCGAACGCTGCGACAGCCGCCGCATCGCGCGGCGTGATGTCGCCCTCGCCCTTAAAATACTTCCAACTGCGATTGCACTTCGTCCATTCATCAGCGGCTTTTAGGTCCGTCACCAACATATCGTCGCTCTCCACAGAGAGCTGGCATTTGGAGACGATGAGGTAATCCGCGAGCACATCCGATGGGTTAGACGGATCCGCGTAATCAAGCGCATCCGTCAGACCCAAGAGGTCCATTTCATGCGTCAAACTCGTTTTGGGGGCGCGGACACTGGCTTCGAGAGAGGACTTAATCACGCCCTCTTTGCGTAGCGTTTCAATCGCGTCAAAAGCTGTATCGCGGAAGGCTTGAATTCCGGACATAGCATTCGCCACATCCATATCCTGCCATTCAATAGGCGCGGCGGGATAGGTTTCCAAATGCACAGAGCCATCTTCAGATGGGAAGCGGGCTTGCCAGACTTCTTCCATGGTAAAGCACATAATCGGCGCGAGCCATGTTGTCA
>CAYWSI010000315.1:0-1779 GCA_964460585.1 uncultured Algimonas sp. | reverse complement strand
CCTGGGGGGCGTGGGGTCGCAGGTTCGAATCCTGCTACTCCGACCATCTTGTTTTCATTCACTAAAAAGCAATTTGTCGCGTCGACATGATGATTATCCGCGTTATGAAAGCTCTATGACTGAAACACGTTCTCGTTCTGTAGAAAATTGGCTCATTTTTATGATCCTTTTGGTCGCTGCCATGATTGTGGTGGGCGGTGCCACGCGATTGACGAACTCGGGTCTTTCAATCACGGAATGGGCGCCTATTCGTGGTGCTTTGCCGCCGTTCTCAACCGAAGCATGGCTTACTGAATTCGAAAAATATAAGCGGATACCTGAATTTGAGGCCGAACACCCCGATATGGATTTGGCGGGGTTCAAATTCATTTACTTTTGGGAGTGGAGTCATCGACAACTTGGCCGATTTATTGGTCTGGCTTTTATGCTGCCTTATGTGTGGTTCTTGGCGAAAAGAAAGCTCGCCCAAGGGCATCGGTGGAAATTCTTTTTGGTAGCTTGTCTGATTGGTCTGCAGGGCGCGATTGGGTGGTGGATGGTCTCTAGCGGATTACAAGATGATAGGGTGGATGTCAGCCAGTATCGCCTCGCGACTCACCTTGGGATGGCCTTTATCATTTTGGGTGTTATTTTCTGGTTATATAAGCATCAACGCACGGGATGGGATGTTACGAAGCACCCATATGGGCGAGGACGCACAATATTGCTTGCGGGACTTGTCTTTCTACAAATTATTGGTGGGGCTTTCATGGCAGGCACGCATTCGGGCCGAACGTATAATGAATGGCCGCTGATGGATGGTGATTTCATTCCCCAAGGCTATGCAGTTCAATTTCCTGTTTGGCGCAATATTTTTGAAAATCCGGCTGCCATACAGTTCAATCATAGAACTTTGGCTTATGTGCTTTTGGCTGTCGCATTTTGGGTCTGGCTATCTTTTCGTAAAAGTAAGGCTGTCCGCCCCATGATGGTTGTTTTTGGCGGTTTATTGCTGTGGCAAGTTGCGCTCGGAATTTGGACATTGCTATCTATTGCGCCTCTCAATCTGTCGCTTTTGCACCAGTTTTCTTCGATTTTGGTTTTCCTCGCCGCAATGGGTGTGGTTTGGCGCTCTAGATATGCGGTAAAATAATACCTAAATTTTAACCTATTGTTTTTATTGTGTTATTTAGTAAAGGTCTCTGAAATAGCGTATTGACGCATGAATGGCCCTTGCGTAGGTAACGCCATCGCAGAATTGGCCACATTGGTCCGTTCGACTTACTTCAAGGTTTATCATGAAAACGACTAAGTTTCTGAAAACCGCCGAAATTGAGAAAAAATGGATTCTCGTTGACGCGGAAGATGTTGTCGTTGGCCGTTTGGCAACATTTGTTGCCATGCGCCTCCGCGGAAAGCATCGCCCCGATTACACGCCACATATTGATTGTGGCGATAATGTTATCATTATCAATGCCGATAAGGTTCACCTCACAGGCAATAAACGCGCTGATAAAGTTTATTATCGTCACACCGGTTATGCTGGCGGATTGAAAGAAACAACAGCGGCGAAAGTGCTGGACGGACGTTTCCCAGACCGCGTTATGCGTAAAGCTGTACAGCGTATGCTGCCTAAGGAAAGTCCTTTGGCGCGCAAGCAACTCTCAAACCTTCGCGTCTATGCTGGGGCCGAGCATGAGCATGCAGCTCAAAATCCTGAAGTCATTGATTTTAAATCAATGTCTGAAAAGAACGTGAAGCGGGGTTAGAACATGTCTGAAACTGAAACAAATACTGCAC
>CAYWSI010000314.1:0-1797 GCA_964460585.1 uncultured Algimonas sp. | reverse complement strand
CAAAGTGTATAACGTGTAAACACACTAGAGCGTTCTGCGCCGCCAGCTTTTAAAATCATCTCTCGGGCTTTTGCCATATGTGGGGCGTCAATATCTTCGCCTGCAAGTTTGAGCGCGTAATACGCCTTAACCGTTGCTGAAATATCCATATCGCCTTTATAAAATAACGGCCAACCTCCATCAGGGTTTTGAGTGCGCCGGAGATAAACACATAATTTTTGTTCGAGTTCTTCGTCGATTTCATCCATATAATGCATGAAGAACATATATTCAGCAGGCATAGTTGCATCCGCCTCAAGCTCAAACTGCCAATGACCATCCGTATTTTGGCGGTTAGCAAGCCCTTCAGAAGACGATTTTATGAGCGCATCAAGTTCGGCCTGCATATTCGTATTGGATGTGTGTTCAAACGGAACATTCATATTACATCGTCTCTGATTTGAGGTTTAAATGATTTTGGACTTTTTAAGCTACTGTCCAAGCGATTTCGAGTCATCTTTATATGCGATTTTAGCCGCCAGATAGCCTGACCGAATGGCACCTTCAATAGTGGAGGGCAATCCTGTATCTGTCCAATCACCCGCCAGATATAAATTTTTATAGACTGTGTCAGGCGCTGGACGGTAGGGCTCAAGCTCTGGGGACTGGGCTAATGTCGCTCGTTTTTCTTTGATGACCTTGTAGGGTGGTAAAGGATTGGCGGCTTTATCAAATAATGGCGATATTTCATTCCATATCTCATTTGCAAGATCGGTCGCTGGTTTATTTAACAAATCATTTCCGGCCGAAATTGTAACGGAGGCGATAGACCCACGTATAAATACCCATTGGGCAGCTCCGCCTATAATGCCGATTAATGGCGCGGGCCAATCGGCCTTTATGTCTTGGTCGAGTTTGAAATGCAGATTTATAATAGCCGAGTAGGACAGAGGAATATCTAATCCATCTAATATTTTTTGAGTGGGCGCAGGGGGCAGGGCGGAGATGACTTTATCTTGCGGACCGACAGGGATAGTCGTCTGTGTGAACGACAATTGTTTTACGTGATGATTTTCAAATTCGAGAGACTTTAACCGTTGCCTCATGTGGATGCTAGCGCCGTTTGCTTTGAGATAATCTATGGCCGGATTAACAAGGGTTTTGGCAAGGCTGTTGCGAGCGATACGTGGCTGGCAGGCTTTTCCGCCTTTTAAAGCCGTTTCTCGTAAAACGTTGCGCATGAGTTTTGCACTGGCTGTTTGTGGGGCCATATTAATGACGGCAACACTGAGCGGATCAATAAGACGCTCATAAAGCGGATTAGTGTGATCTACCAAATCAGCGATGGTTTTGGTTTCGTTTGCGCGCATTAATTTAAGTAAGGACAGGTGGTCAATTAAACGCGCTCCGCGAACTCGCGATTTCTTTTTAAATAGCCAGAACGGTATTGAGGATGGATTAAATTCTACATTCCATCTCTCGCGGGTTTTGAGATCATAAAACGGAAAGACAGCTTGGTCGGGGCCGATAAGTTCATGGGCCGCCTCAATGATATCAAGATAGTTAGCAGCGCAATAATTGCCACTGAGTAAGAGATGATTACCATTGTCTATTTCGCAATCCAGTCCTTCGTCATGAAAGGATCGGCAGCGTCCTCCCGCTTGAGGGGCGGCTTCATACAGATTGATTGATTGGCCTGAAACACCGTATTTTGAAATGAGATGAATGGCACTTGCTAGGCCCGCCATGCCTGCGCCGATGATATGATATGATCTCATTAGAAAAAACCGTAGCGCAATCCGATCAAGAGTTTTTCAA
>CAYWSI010000313.1:0-1809 GCA_964460585.1 uncultured Algimonas sp. | reverse complement strand
GGCCATTTCTGGTGGATCAATTTAGCCTCGTCTCCAGCCACCCCAAAAAACGCGGTCCAAATCTTTACCGCGAAGAGGCGGTTTTCCCGCTCTTGGGCGAGGGCGTGGCGACATAAACTAGACCTAGTGGGTTGCGCACCAAATGTTCAGCCTTTTTTATACTGGGGGCAATAACAACCAAATTAGACTTAGTCATGATGCTACCGCTTGAAAGGCGACGGTTTTCTTAGTGCCCGCCAACCTCCGTAAAGCGCATATTGCCAATGATAAGGCCGTCGATAAGCTCTATCGTAAAAAACCCTTTGAGAGTGAGCGGGAGCGGGTGGAGCATCTTTTTATGCTCTATGAGCAGCTGCAAGCCCCGCTCGTCGCGGCGTCAAAACCTAAACCTCGCAAACGAAAAGCGCGGACAGTGAAGACAAGTTAAAGGGGGCGACGCGCCGCGTCCTGTTTTTCACGCTTTCTCTCTCTCTCTCTCTCTCTCTCTCGCTCTCTCTCTCTCTCTCTCTCTCTCGTCATTGCAAGGCCAATCGCGTCGGCCAGTTTCACTGTCCTTAGGCTCATATCCTTGCAATCCACTTGTAGTTAATTGTGGATTGCAAGAATTAGTCGTTTGTAGACAAACGACGAGTCTTGCAATGACGAAACTTTAGAGTCGGCAAATAGGCCATTCTAATTTCTTTCCTCATATAATTCCCTTAATTTCCCCATAAAACCGCGCTTTCCAACAATCGTATCCTCATTTTCAAATTTGCGGGGCATATTAAACTCGTTCTTTTGGTCATGGGACAGGTAGGAGCTCACCTTCTGGACCAAGAGACGATGGGTCTGAGCGTTCGGGTGTGAGAACTTGGAAGGTGCCGGGGCTTTAGGAACGAGAGCCGACCGATGGTTCCAAGTGGGCCAACTTCGGGGTTAACTCATACTGGCCGTTTCTTCAAAAACCATCGCCGCAGGAAGTGTGTCGCTGCCTTACAAACAGCGATGCGGTCTTCTCGTAAAACATAGCTTTTTTCTTCCCTTGGTCATTCCATCGGGAAGACCCTTCCTGCGGGCACGTCCTGCTTTAAATCTTAGCCTTCCGCTGTTTCCAAGATGAGCAGCCAGCGTTTTCGCATATCTAAATCACAAACATCTTAGCCCCTGCGTAAGCGCATGGCATTTAACTTGCTTAGTCCTTCTGACACCGCGTCGAGAGGGCAATATCGTGAGGCATTTCAAATTAACTTTGATTCCATTGCTTTGCGCGGCGCTATCGGCGTGCGGTGGAGGCGGGAGCGAAAGTGGAAGCTCGGCGACGTCAGCTGCGCCGCCCCCTCCAACCGTCAGTTCTGTGACGGTCTCAGGTAAGCTCACTTATGGCCGTGTGCCGCATGCTGAAGATTCGACGCTGGATTATGCGAATACGGCCGCGCTTCCCATTCGCGGCGTTATCGTCGAAGCCGTTGATGCCGCCGAGCAAGTCCTCGCCTCGACGATGTCGGATGCAGATGGGGATTACCGCCTCAGCCTAGACGCAGAAACAGATATTCGCCTGCGCGTGAAAGCGCGGCTCCTCTCAACCTCCGCCGCGAGTTGGGATGTCAAAATCACCGATAACACTGACAATGATGCGCTTTATGCTCTGCAAGGCAGTCTCGCGAGCACAGGCAATCGAGCCGCGCAAACACGCGACCTTCATGCGCCCCATGGCTGGACAGGGCAGTCTTATGGCGAGTCGCGGTCTGCGGCCCCCTTTGCCATTCTCGATAATATTTATACGGCGGTGAATAGCTTTGCGGCGGTCGATCCTAATATCGATTTCCCCGA
>CAYWSI010000312.1:0-1833 GCA_964460585.1 uncultured Algimonas sp. | reverse complement strand
CCATGCTCAATATGACATTGAAAGAAGTCGAGCGCGTTCTCTACTTTGAATCATATATCGTTACAGAGCCTGGCCTAACATCACTTGGCGAGCGTCAAATCCTGTCCGAAGAGGAATATGTCGACGCCCAAGCTGAATTTGGCGAAGATAGCTTTACAGCTGGAATTGGCGCGGAAGCTATTCGCGATATGCTGCAAAATCTCGACCTCGAAGCCGAGATTGAGCGCACACGTTTCGACATGACAGAAACAGGCTCTGAGCTGAAATTGAAGAAGCTATCAAAGCGTCTGAAATTGCTCGAGAGTTTTGTCACATCTGGCAACCGTCCAGAGTGGATGGTTCTCACAATCGTACCGGTCATCCCGCCAGAGCTACGTCCGCTCGTGCCGCTAGATGGTGGCCGCTTTGCGACATCAGATTTGAACGATCTGTATCGCCGCGTCATCAACCGGAACAACCGTTTGAAGCGCCTAATCGAGCTGCGCGCACCAGACATCATCATTCGGAACGAGAAGCGGATGCTTCAAGAATCCGTCGATGCACTCTTTGATAATGGCCGCCGCGGCCGGACCATCACAGGCGCGAATAAGCGTCCGCTGAAATCCATGTCCGATATGCTGAAAGGTAAGCAAGGTCGCTTCCGTCAGAACCTTCTTGGGAAACGCGTTGACTATTCTGGACGTTCAGTCATCGTGGTTGGACCCGAGCTGAAACTCCACGAATGTGGTCTGCCAAAGAAAATGGCCTTGGAGCTTTTCAAACCCTTTATCTATGCGCGTCTTGACGCCAAAGGTCTGTCTGGCACGGTTAAGCAATCTAAGAAACTCGTTGAAAAAGAACGCCCAGAAGTTTGGGATATTCTTGACGAAGTTATCCGCGAGCATCCTGTTCTTTTGAACCGCGCGCCGACGCTCCATAGATTGGGTATCCAAGCCTTTGAACCAAAGCTCACAGAAGGGAAGGCCATTCGTCTTCACCCGCTTGTCTGTGCGGCCTTTAACGCTGACTTTGACGGCGACCAAATGGCTGTCCATGTTCCGCTCTCTATCGAAGCGCAGCTGGAAGCCCGCGTGTTGATGATGTCGACGAACAACATCCTCTCACCTGCCAATGGTAAGCCGATTATTGTTCCGTCTCAGGATATCGTCTTGGGTCTCTATTACATGTCGCTGATGCGCGATGATGAAAAAGGCGAGGGCATGATGTTTGCCTCTATGGCCGAAGTTGAAATGGCGCTCGATAATGGGCTTGTGTCTCTACACGCCAAAGTCAAAGGCCGTTTCCCTGTCACCAATGAAGATGGCACGACGACCTATGAAGTGGCTGAAACCTCTCCGGGTCGTTTGAAGCTCGCTGAGTTCCTACCGCGTCATCACCTCATTCCGTATTCCATCGTGAATAAGGTTCTGACGAAGAAAGAAATCGGGAAATTAATCGACACAGTTTATCGTCACGGCGGCCAAAAGGCGACTGTGATCTTTGCTGATAAGATGATGGGTCTCGGATTTAAGGAAGCGGCGAAAGCGGGCATTTCCTTTGGTAAGGATGACATGATCATTCCAGATGCCAAATATACGCTCGTCAGTGAAACCCAGGCCGCTGTCTCGGCCTTTGAACAGCAATATTCAGATGGTCTGATTACGAAAGGCGAGAAATACAACAAGGTTGTCGATGCTTGGTCCAAATGTACAGATAAAGTTGCGGACGCCATGATGGACGAAGCGGCCAAGCCGCGTAAGACAATCAACTCGGTCTTCATGATGGCGGACTCAGGCGCGCGGGGTTCCAAGAACCAGATGAAACAGCTTGCGGGTATGCGCGGTCTTATGGCCA
>CAYWSI010000311.1:0-1834 GCA_964460585.1 uncultured Algimonas sp. | reverse complement strand
TTATTGGAATTACTAAATTATTAATGTTTAAGAATTTAAATTGCTTAATCTATCGGAGCCTCTACAGCTCTAGCAAAATAGTTGTCCCACGCCAGACGAAGCCCATCCTGACTGATCCGATCCGGCTCGCCGGAATATCTCGCGTAATCCAGCGACATTCCAATCAAATCCCTCGGGTGACACGCCAGCATCGGTACAGCCTCTCGCGAATGTAGTTCCGTGATAGCAAACTCTACGATTTTTGGGTCAAAATTAACACCACGCTTGTCACACTCCTGCCGCCAAATTTTGGTATAGATCGCCGCGTCAGCATAATCAAAACCTATTTTATGTCCAATACGCCGTTGAAAAGCCGGGTCATCCAGATCTTCAGGGAGCATATTTGTCGAGAAAATCAGTACAACGTCAAACGGTACTTTCAGGCGTGCCCCGGAGTCCATATTCAGGTAGTCAAGGCCGGACTCCATTGGAACAATCCAGCGGTTGAACAATTCATCGGTAGACATTCTCTGCCGCCCAAGATCATCAACCATGTATATCCCATGGGTTGATTTCATTTGTAAAGGCGCGAGATATTGATTGGTGGACACATCTTTTTGAATCTCGAGGAGATCCATGGTCAGTTCACCCCCACTTACAATGAATGGACGCTCGCACAGTACCATCCGAGGGTCAGTCTGATCCGACAGCCAGGCAGATCCTGTATCGGTAGACTCGAGAGCCTTGTGCACCGCAGGATCATAAACACGAACGATACTGTCGCCTACGACAATTGCATGCGGTATCAGAACCGGAGTCTGTAACAAGCGAATCAAACGTGAGCACAAGAAGGTCTTACCGGTACCTGCGGGGCCGTAGATAAATATCGCTTTTCCGGAATGTAGCGAAGTGCCTAAACGATCTAGCAAATCTTCACTGATGACTACATCAGCGTAGGCATCTTGCATTTCTTGTCTGGTAACACGGACGTCCTTGACGCTTTGTCGTTGTATCAGCGAAACATAAGCATCTGAGGAAATTGGTGCAGGGCCGATATAACCGGAACGTTCACGCGCTTCACGAGCAAATCGCCGGCCGTTATCGGTCAAATTGTATCGCAAGGATTTGGAACCACCTGCCGGCCCAAGTACCTCTAATCGGGCGTCAGCCCGCATGCCTTCGATAACAATATCCAGTAATCGACTCGACAGGCAAGTTTTGACTGAAAGCGAGCGTATATCACTGACACCGCTTTCTTGTAATTGGCGAGAAACTATATCCTCGAGCAGTAACAACGATAGACCACTCTCTTCAACTGTTACCGGTGTACCCACGAGTGAAGCTTGCGTCGCATCAACGGCATGAGCGTCCTGGGACATTTGCAAACTTGCACTTGTATTTAGAACCATGAGAATTGAAGTTACCTATAACTCGACAAACCAAGTCGCTATAGCGCCTGCACCTATTGCTGCAGCAAATGGCATTTTGGCCTTCAAAAGCGAATAGTCGTTATTCGGATTTACAGATTGACCCGGGATCCGGGCCATCGCCACTGAACCCATGACCCTATAGAACAAAGCTCTCGGGCCTACTTTGTAAATCATCCATCCGACAGCCAACAAACCACCTGCCATCAGACTAAAAAGTGCAGCCCAAAGAACATTAACTGGACCAAGAAATGCCCCGACCATCGCCAGCAACTTGACGTCGCCCGCGCCCATTTTCCCCAAGGCGTACACAGGTATAAAAATGACAATACCAACAACTGCGCCTGCAATAGAACTGAAAACACCTGGAATGCCTGCGCTTAAAACGCTCAAAAGCAATCCAAGAAAAAAGCCAGCCAGGGTTAACC
>CAYWSI010000310.1:0-1859 GCA_964460585.1 uncultured Algimonas sp. | reverse complement strand
CTGCAGTTTCTTGCTGATGGTCAGCTTCCGACAAAACTTCGATATCGTGCGCATTACTATCAATGGCAGTGTCTAAATCACCACCATGGTCTTGCGAAGATTCGCGCAGTTCCAACTGCACCTCCTCGGCTTTTTCGCGTGCTGTTTCGTAATCCCCGGCATCAGCGGCCTCGACCTGTTCCTCACGGAGATCCTCCGCATCGGCGCGGTCTTCTTCCGCATTTTGCGCTTCTGCAATTTCATTTTCGACGTCCAACTCATCCAAGGAGCCGTCAAATTCAGCCTCGCTCAATGCCTCTTTTACTTGGGCGAGTTCGTTCTCGTTCAGTCCGGCAAGCTCTACTTCGTATTCCACCTCCACAGCTTCTGTTGTGCCGGGAGTGGCGTCGTCTATATCGGTATAGCGGGGTTCAGACATCGTTTTATCTCCTAGTTCGGGTTCGCGATCGCCACAATGGCTTAGAAATCGGTGTAGGTATCGGCACCACTTGCGTCTGTGGATTCCTGCTGTGCTTCACGAGCTTCTTGCTCTTCTCGCTCTCTTTCTTCTCTTTCCTCTCTTTCCTCTCGCTCGCGCGCCTCACGTTCTTCTCGTTCGCGCTCAAGCTCTTCTTCGCGGGCCTGCTGCTGCGCCTCCTGTTCTTTTTGGGCTTCGATCGCATCGGCTTCTTGGTCTGCGGCCAACTCGGCCTCGTAGCGCTCTTCTTTCTCTTTGGCAGCGGTTTCGCTCGCAACCTGTTGGGCTTCTTCAACCTCACGCTCTTCGTCAACCTGTGCACTAGCTTGCACGGTATGCGTCACTTCATGGGCCGCTAAATTCTGTTGGTTATTCGCTGCCGATTGTTGTGCCCCAACAACGGCACCACCAGCTGTCATCTCCCGGGCACCGACTTCGCGGGCAGCAGTTGCTGCGTCACGATTAAGAGTCGTATTGACGCCTGAGATGTCATCAGTGCCCGCTGGCTCCACTTCAACCATCTGCTCACTTGGTTCACCTTGCGCAACGGACACCTCGAACTCTGCATCCGCCGGGTCATTACTTTCTGCCATGTCGGGCCTCCTTAGTCTGACGTTAGATCGGGTTTGAGCGCTTGCTCGTCAGTCTTCTTTTTCGGCTTTATGCTCAGAATTTCGCCGCATTCGCTGTTCGGACAGCGGACGTTCACCGGTGCGCCGCCAGTCAGATCACTGCGTTTGACCATCATGGCTTCTTTGCAAGCCGCACACTGAATGCGCACCCGGCCAGTCGCCGGTTGTGCCATCGGTTTAGATTCTTCTGGTATGGATTTTTTTTTCGGTTTCACGCGCAAAACCTTGCGACAAGACTCACTGGGACACCGCACGCTGATCGGTTTGTCACCTTCCAGCAATGCGCTCGGTACCCGCATTCCTTCGCCACAGGCGGCACAGGTTATGCGCTGCGTATCTGGCGGTGGCGCCTTCGGCTTACGGGCTTTCGGCTTGTTCTCGGAGTTTAAGTTAGGCAGGCCGGCTTGCTCCGAGTAATAGTCAATGTAGCGGTGCCACTCTCGGAAGGCTTCGGTTTCCACAAAATCGGATAGCACTTTAAGCCGCGGCGCCAAATAGGGTTCGGTGGACATGGTCCATTCAGATAGGCGCAGGTAGGGATCATCAGCTGCCGCTTCTTGCTCCAACCAAGCCTCTAAATTGAGCTTTCCCGCGACCGGAAACGACTTCATTGCCCACTGCGTGAGAACAACTCGAGCTGTATCAATATCGCCTGTAACCAAAGTCGCGGCGCGATCAGCGGTGATCTGAGACTGCCGTGCCCAACGCATGAGCGGAGCCTCCACTGCAGATTCAACCAGCTTTGCTGGATTTAGAAACTGCATCACCCC
>CAYWSI010000309.1:0-1872 GCA_964460585.1 uncultured Algimonas sp. | reverse complement strand
CACGACAGTTGAGTCAGCCGAGGGAACTGCCCCCTCAGCTGCTCGCAGAACCCGGCGTGAACCTCTCAGCTCACCGGGCTCCCATTGTTCCAACTCTAAACTCTCCACAACCACACCAATGAACAAACAGTGCTGGTTGTTTCCGTTTAACACGGTCTAACCAAGCAATAGCTCTGTCTTTATGACCGCGTAGACGTTTGTATTTACGCATTGCCCAACGCACAATAACCATGTCGAGATGATTCGCGACAGGATAGAACTCGGAACCACGAAAGCGACAGTAGTAGCCCATCCAACCGCGCATGCGTGGATTAAATATGCGTGCAATGTCATTAAGGCTCCACTCACTGTGAAGATGTAATCGCCTGTGTCTAGTCGACTGTCGTATCGCTGTTAAAGCCGAGCGACTAACTGCCGGAGTGAAAGCAGAAAACAACTGCCCGTCACGATTGGTAGTTGATCTCGATCTAAAGGTATAACCGAGAAATCGAACTTGATGTGTTCATGAGTTCTAGTACGATTGCTGTCCTTGCAATACACCACCCGTGTCTTGTTTGGGTGCAGCTCAAGCCCTACCTCCCTCAGTCTGGCATCAAGATGCTTTCGCATCGTGATTGCCTGAACCTTGGTACGGCAGTGCAAGATACCGTCGTCTGCGTAACGACAGAAAGGAATACTTGGGTGGTTTGTTGCCAACCAGTGATCCAGTGCATAGTGTAAGAACAGATTTGCGAGCACCGGTGAAAGCGGGCCACCCTGGGGCGTTCCCACTGTTCTCGATTCTTGCGGTCCGTCCGCACCATGCATAGGTGCTGTCAGCCAACGCTCTACCAAAAGTAAAACCCAACGCTCGTTGCAATGGCGACGAAGTGCTTTCAAGAGTAAGTCGTGATTGATGTTATCGAACAAGCCACGGATATCGTATTCCAGCACCCAATCACGCTGCCAACAACGCTTACGCGTTATTGCTAGTGCATCATGTGCTGACTTGCCGCGCCGGTAACCATAGGAATCTTCATGGAAGATACTTTCCAAGTTTGGTTCCAACAACATGGTTACTGCCGTCTGAGCGATTCTATCGCTGACAGTCGGCACCCCAAGTATCCGCTCTCCACCTGATTTCTTAGGAATCGGTACTGCTTTGACCGCCGGGGGAAAGTAACTTCCCGATGACATCCGATTCCAAATCCGATAGAGGTTCTTCTTCTCATTAGACGCAAATGCTTCTATCGTCTGACCATCAATTCCCGCTGCCCCCTTGTTGGACTTCACGCGCTGATATGCCTCCCATATCAGAGCTTTCGAAATAGCAAACGGTTTTGTCTCTATCATATGCTCATCCTTCTTGAGAAGTTGACATACGTGTTGACTGGAACAATCCGGTTTCTTGGCTCCATCACCATTACAGTGACCTCAACGCTACTACAAACCGGTCCGTCCCCGCATTGAGCATTGGTACTCTGGACCTCGCTTTTCTTCACTTGGTCTTCTCCCTTAACATCTCAATACGGGTTCCTGCAGTTCCACAGATGCGCCTGAATCAGGCTCGCGCCACCTTTACGCCGGACATCGCTCACCCAGTAAACAGGTTTCCGATGAGCTTATCCCGAAGGGGCGACTTGGCCCTCGGTTTTGATGTCGCCTTGTACCTATCGACGCCTCGACGGTGGTTCGCTTTTACTCGCCTTCCTGATTCACACTTGATGGCTCACATGGAACCACCTTCTCCCTCAACGCTCACGACAACGGTCTTTAGCCAATGCCGCTTGAGGGCAGTTTGAAGCCAACCCCTGCAGGCAGACTTCGGAGGGCCACTAATCCTCCATCACATCTGTAGCTTCTCATGTTGCACTCACTGCTTAATGCTGTGAA
>CAYWSI010000308.1:0-1874 GCA_964460585.1 uncultured Algimonas sp. | reverse complement strand
CCGCTGCCTTGCCTGAATTTACAGGTGATATTGAGCAAGTGCCGCCGAAATTCTCCGCCATTAAGATTGATGGAAAACGGGCCTATGATTTGGCGCGGGCAGGGGAAGCGGTTGAGATTAAATCTCGCTCTGTCCGTGTGGATAGGTTCGAATTCGTGGGGGCCGCGCAAAATACGGCAACATTTGACGTGGATTGCGGGAAAGGGACATATATCCGCTCTTTGGCGCGAGATTTATCCGCCGCGCTGGGGGCCTGCGGATATGTCTCTCTTTTGCGCCGCACGCGGGTTGGCCCCTTTACGTTAAAGCAGTCAATAACACTGGACGAGCTGCAGCAGATGTGTGATAGGGCGCGCGTCTCAGAGGGGCTGCTCTCTGTATCGACCGCTCTGGACGACATCCCGGTGCTGGCCGTAACAGAACAAGATGCAATCAATCTGAAACATGGACGCGGAATTGCCGCGCCGCCCCAAGTTCAAAACGAGCTTCTGGATAGCGAATTTATACGCACAGAATGGGATGGTGTTTTGATTGCGCTCTGCCAGCCACGCGATGGAATTTTAGTTCCGAAACGTGTCTTTAATCTATAACTCTATACGGAGAAACACGATGTCGATCACACCCGAGCGCAAAGCCGCTTTGATCAACGAATACGCCGTAAAGCCTGGCGATACAGGTTCCCCCGAAGTGCAAGTTGCGATCCTCACAGAACGCATTGTCAATCTGACGGAACACTTCAAAACCAATAAGAAAGATAATCACTCACGTCGTGGTTTGCTTTTGATGGTCAATAAGCGTCGCAGCTTATTGAAATATGTCCAAAGCAAAAGCGAAGAGCGTTATCAAGACCTCATTAAGCGTTTAGGTCTGCGCCGCTAAGGCCAAAACCTAAATGAAACCAAGGGTCGCCGCATGGGCGGCCTTTCGCGCATCTATTCGTATGAAAATTCTGTTTTCAAACGGTCAGGCGCGCATTTCCTCCATCTCAGCGAATGACCGCCGATGGACCTGCCAAAAGGCAGACTAGTAAGTACGATGAAAGAAAGAAACTACACGTATGTTCGATAAGAAATCAGTATCAATCGATTGGGCCGGCCGCACGTTGACCCTAGAAACCGGCGGCATGGCCCGCCAAGCCGACGGCGCAGTTTTTGCGACCTATGGCGACACAAAACTCCTCGCGACCGTCTGTGCCGCGAAATCTGAAAAGCCGGGACAGAGCTTCTTCCCGCTAACTGTCAACTATATGGAAAAATTCTATGCAGCTGGTAAAATTCCTGGTGGATATTTCAAACGCGAAGGCCGTCCGACAGAGCGTGAAACATTGATTTCTCGCCTGACCGACCGTCCGCTTCGCCCGCTCTTCCCAAAGGGTTTCAAAAATGAAGTTCAGGTCGTTATCACCGTTCTTCAACATGACCTTGAAAATGAGCCAGATATCATTGGCATGATTGCGGCATCTGCGGCGCTCACTATCTCTGGCGTTCCGTTCATGGGTCCAATTGGCGCCGCGCGCGTGGGTCTTATTGACGGTGATTATGTCCTTAACCCAACCCTTCAAGAGCTAGAAGAATCCGAGCTCGACCTCGTTGTTGCGGGTACGGAAGACGCCGTGATGATGGTGGAATCGCAAGCGGATGAGCTGACTGAAGAGCAAATGCTCGGCGGCGTAATGTTCGCTCACGAGAGCTGTCAGGATGTTATCGATGCCATCATTGAGCTGGCTGAAGAGTCTGCCAAGCCAGCTTGGGAATTCGAAGCGCCGGATTATTCCAAAGAAAAGAAGGCGATGAAAAAGATTGCCGAAAAAGGCATCAAAGCCGCCTATAAGAAGACAGACAAAATGGAGCGTCAGGACGCCTTGCGCGCGGTTC
>CAYWSI010000307.1:0-1942 GCA_964460585.1 uncultured Algimonas sp. | reverse complement strand
CCATTGTCGCAATGGTATCGGGCCGATCTGTCCTGGGTGTGGCGATGTAATTCAGCCCAGCAATCGCACCTTCTGAGGTAATTACGTCTGCGTTAACAGGCAGAGTGACGACGTACTCAGTGCCTGCGGTGTGCTCTGTTAGAGTCGCCCAGTCAACCAAGTCGCCAGAGCTTGCTTTCTCCGCCTGAACGACGGTAAGAAAATCAAACTCAGGCACCAGTGTGAGCTTCTGCGTTCCTTGGAAAGGCGTGCCGTGCGTAAATGGGGTTGTTGCTGTACCGTCAAAGTATTTGGCGCTCACCATATTAATGGAGGAGCTGGCCGCATCGGGCCTCAACAATGCCTGCACCGCTGATAACCCGCGCAGTTGCGCGCCACCGTTGTACTGGAACTTAACGGTCCTCAGACCGTTGACTGGCGGGTTGAATGATCGACTCTGCATAGGCACACCTATTGCGCCACCACTAGAGTCTTCAATCACGTACCAGTCAGCAGAATCATAGGCTTGATCGGCTGCATCGTAGAACACCAAGTCTTGCGCGGACGTGTACGAAGTGGAATGACCTCGAAATTGCACGGTGACGCTTTCAAGTAGTGGTATCTGTAAATCAGGTTCACCAATGGGGAGCCATCCAGCTTCTTCAGTAACATCCCAATCAGAATTACTAGTCCCGTCAGTAATACGTTGCCAAAGCAGTAGAAGGCCATCACCTAACCGAGGCCGGGTAACAACTTCTCCTTGCTGATAGGTAAAGTTCGGGATCCACGTTTGAATGTTGCCCGCGCCAATGCCGTAGAGGTTCCAACGTCCAGTGGTTTGGTCAGCTTCGATGGTGATCAGCGATCCACGCAGTTCCAACGGAACAGTAAATCGATTATTCACTGTATCTTTGCTATTGAGTGTTTGTGGAATCGCTGCTGGGTCTTCCATCTCAATAACAAGTGGCCCAGAACTTTGACGCGAATAACGTACCGTCATACGTCCCGCAATACCGGAAGGAACGCGAACAGTCATAGCCCCCACAATAGTATTGGTCGCAACATGGTGCATCCCACGCACTAACAGAAAATTGTTTTGGTTTATAACGTCTAGACTGATTATTGCCGGAGGCACAATTACTTGAATGTACCAAGCATTAGCACCGTTAGATGAGTAGACAATGCTATTACCAGGCTGTATTCCAAGTGGGATACCCGATTGTCCGGAGACAATACGTACAGTATCCGCTCCGGTTGACAATGCCGCCTGTGTCGTTAAGACACCGCCCACATGATTTACTGTGATTTGCTCGCCATAGGTATTCGTTGGGGGCAACACAAAACCATCACCAGTTGTGTCGTACTCTTTGCCCGGCTCTAATACCAAACCTTCAGCAATTAGGATTCGCTTCTTACGAGAAGCGCGATGTTGATCCAGGCGTTCTGCCGTCACAGTGCCAGGTGCAGTGTAATCGGCACCCGCAAGGCTGGTGATTTGCGCCTCAGTCAACAGCGCGACATCAGGAATCGCCTTGCCAAGGCTGTAGTTCGTGCCATCTGTGATGTACAGACCCGCAAGGTTTACCCCATCGTCCTGCGACAGAATCGCCCAGTCACTGTTATCGCCACCCAGCGCATCCAGGTCCGCAAGTGTGGTCCGGCTGCCTTGGTAGTCGCCAACAATCGCGAGAGCTTCTATAGCGTCACGAACCGCTTTTTCAGAAGTGTACCCGTCATCGGTCGCAGTGGCTGCGTCTCGAATAACCGTGACCTTGTTCGCCAGCTTCTCATCCAACAGATCAGCGGTAGTGCGGTCATTAATTTCTTGGTCCAATGCGGTTTGATCGGCCTTTAATGCAATCGCGTCGTGTATCGCCTGATTGGTGACAGCATTGGTACTGCCAGAGGCAACCAACGTGTCCAGCGTTCCAGGCTGGGCGCCAAACGGGTTCGTTACGTTAGC
>CAYWSI010000306.1:0-1969 GCA_964460585.1 uncultured Algimonas sp. | reverse complement strand
AAACGGCTTCAATCTTCATATTTGGACGCGCCTGAACCCGAAACGTCAAATATTGCGAGTTTTAACCGCATTGTGATTCGGTCTGCTCGAATCACGAATGAGAGATATCAGCCGCATTTGGCGACTATATATCGCAGGGCAATATAGTGCTCTAGATAGCGCTCTGGCGTTGGGCTTGATTGTGACACTTATGCAAATCACCCCTTACTGGTAGCATGGGGAAGGTTCTGCCGAACTTTTGAGCGAGTTCGCCAGTGGTAAGATCAATTAAGCCATTTCCTGCACGAAAATATGGATTGGTTTTCCGGATTTTGTGCTCGCTCCCAGAACGGAAGGCGCGATACGGTCTATGTCCATGTTTCTTTCAAATGCATTTTCACACAGTTGTTCTGGTCCGACCAATTCACAGATAGAGACGCTTAAAACTCCGCCCTGTTCGGATTTGTCCTTATAGGACAGCTTGATGTGTATTGGCGTATCAGTTTGTGTGTTCATGATAATGTCTTTGGTGGTGTCATTCTTATGAACCCCCACGCCAAAGGCAGCCCTATCAACCGCGCCATGAACCATATATCTCGCAAAATCTGCTTTCGCGTTTTCATGCCCGCGCTCATGTAAGTGCATCGGGATGAGAGTCAGGGCGTGACCAATAAAGGCGGCCGCAATTAAACCAGCGGCGATTTGCCATTTAGGTAGACGACGGCTCGTTCTGGCTGAATTAAGGGCAATATATTTTTCGACTAACCCGCGTATCAACCCGCTCACGCTTTCACCGTCTTGTTTGGCGAGTTGCATGAGGGTTTGCTTTTCCTCAAAGGAGACTCGAATCTCGACTTTCTCTGTGCGTTTCATAACATTTACCTTTCGTTTGATCCGAAAATTGGCGGGCGTCGCGGCAGGCTTCAAGTCATTTCGTGTCAGGATAGGCAAGGTTTCGTGTCATGACATGACGGAAAAGAGGCGCAATCCCGCTTTTCACCCTCTCAAATCCCCATAAAACCGCAGTATTAAAGAGAATAATCCTCACATCCCCAAACCACCCCTATCTTTATACTCGTTCTTTCAGACATAGGACAGGTGAGGCCTCGCTTGCCGTTTGGGAGACGATGGGTCTGAGCGCCTGAGTGTGAGAACTTGGGAGGTGCCGGGACTTTAGGAACGAGAGCCGACCGATGGTTCCAAGTGGGCCAACTTCGGGGTTTATGACTGGCCGTTTCTTCAAAAACCATTGCCGCAGAGTCGTGCAATTCGTGCAAGCGAAATGCACAATTGACGTTGCCTTACAACCAGCGTCACGGCCTTTCTGTAAAACAACTTTTCTATCTTGGTACTCCATCAGGAGGGCCAACTCTGCGGGCAGTCCTATATTGTCCAAAGCGATTTATTGGCGGACCTCCATGTTGAAGCCATAGTTTCAACCGAGGCTGTGAGCCTGTTCGGCTGCCCGCAGACTATTCAGTAAGCAGTCTATTCAGTAAAACGTAATCGTGACATTGCCCCCGTGCCATTCCCTCGCTAAAGGAATTCTGAAGATATACCCCAAATCGGAGATTCTCTATGGCACGCGCAAAAATCGCCCTTATCGGCGCCGGTATGATCGGCGGAACCTTAGCTCACATTGCAGCTCGGGAGGAGTTGGGCGACGTTGTCCTCTTCGATATTTTTGAAGGCACAGCGAAAGGTAAGGCGCTTGATTTGTCAGAAGCCGCACCTGTTTTCGGAAAAGACTCAACAATTCGCGGCACAAATGATTATGCCGAAATCGCAGGCGCAGATGTTTGCATTATTACAGCAGGTTTCCCGCGCAAGCCGGGCATGGACCGCTCAGAGCTTATCGGCAAAAACCTTGGCGTCATTAAGCAGGTTGCCGAAGGCATTAAACAATATGCCCCGAAAGCCTTTGTTATCTGTATCACAAATCCGCTGGACGCGATGGTTTGGGCCTTGCAAAAATTCTCTGGCCTACAGC
>CAYWSI010000305.1:0-1971 GCA_964460585.1 uncultured Algimonas sp. | reverse complement strand
GACATCTCGCGGTCTGACAGGCCGCCCGTATAAGAGATAAGCCGGTCCGCCAAAGTGGACTTCCCATGGTCGATATGCGCCACGATAGAAAAATTGCGAATGAGGGACTGGTCTGTCATGCCCGCTATGTAGCGCGAGCGGCGAGAGAAGCAAGGACGCTGCGCGGTGTGAGCGGAAAATGATGGTCTGAAAAAGGAGACACTTATGTTGAAATCTTTAATGGGCGTGGGCGCCATATTCTGTCTTGCGGGCTGCGCATCCACAGCGCCAAAGGCCGAAAACGATAGCTATAGCCGCAAGGATATAAGTGTCGTCTTGTCAGCAAAATTTGACAGCGCGCAATCGGAAGCCGCCCGCGCCTTAAAGCCCAGCTATGAGAAGTTCGGCGCGCCGAAGCGCTATGTCTCTGGGAATATGTCCGCCGTTTATGAAAGCGCCGAAAACCGCCTTTATGGGGCTGGGGATATGTTTGCACGCTACACACCCGCCCAGCCGATATTTTGGCAAATAGACGGCGCGGGATTGGCGGCAGATGTCGACCCGATAAAGACGGTTCATTTGCTTTATGATAAACAGGATTTACCGCTCGAGCCTTATGCGCAGATAGAGACGGAAATCCGGCGCGGGAAAAGCTTTACCGTCTTTGAGCGAGATTTAGGACAGCGGCTCGTCGTCAGCATTTATCCGTCGCAAAAACTCCCGAGTGATGCGGAACTGGAAGAGATATATTTTCAGCAATGAGTGATGGGGCGCGGTGTGGCTATTTGATCAGAGATCCTTCTTCATTCTCGTCAATAGGCAGGCTTACGTCAGGCGTCTCAATATCTTCTATGATCACACGTCCACTTCGAATGCCGCCAACAACGCCGCGTTGACGTAAAATTTCATATTTATTCGCAGATTCGCGTAAAATTCTGGCAACGCCTGGCGGAAGATTTCTATTCCGATTGTCAGAAAGATTGCTAGATTGAACTGCAAGATTTGGTATCCTGCGACTTCCCCCGGCAAGGTCCGCGATCACATCGATTGGACGCGCGGACACAAATTTTTCGCCCGTTTGTAAAATGCCCTGAACCTCTTCATCCGCATGTTTTAGCAAATGTTGTCTGAGCGCTTGATCCGACCCTTTGAAATAAAAACGACCTTCATTCTCATAAATTTCTGAAAGTGAAATGCCTTTACTCGTTTTTCGTACACCACGAAGCGAATTTACAAATTCTTCCGCATTGCTACTAAAGATAAAATCAAAGCGATCGGGCGTGAACGCATATTCCTGAACAGATGGGCTTCCAATATCGCCATGAAAGAAACCATAGATTACGTCTGGATTATCCCAATTGGGGTAAACAATTTTTTCTCGAATATCGCGGAGGGATAAAGGCACGCCTTTTACGGTTATGAATTTCGCGTCGTGAAAACCGACTTTGTTACCATTGACGTCTATCTTAATTTTCCGCGGTGATTTCGCAGGATAATTAAGCGCTATTTGTTCAATAACAGCCACATTATGCAAATTCAGCCAATAAGCTAACTGCTCATCACGCGAAAAAAATGTAAGATCAATTTTTGACCCGACCTCTTGCAAATCTTTGCGGTAATCTGAAACGCCTGATTTGAACTCATTGCTTAGGAAAGAAAACATAATTCGTTTTCCTTCGAGTCGATAAGGCGAGGTATGACCATTTACAATTCGCGTCCCAAGTTCCGGATCTGGGCGCCTTTGAAGAATACGAGTTGATGGGCCTAGGTCGACGACAACATTAGATAAGATCGCATCCAAAACAGAATAATCAATAGATTTTGAATGGGTTTGTTGTCGCGGGGTAAATTTGGAAAATTCAGAGTTTAAGACGACACCACCTGCAGTAGCGCCATTTGCTGGGATGGCTGAGGCGGAATTGATCTGAAACGTTTGCGCGTGACTCATTTCAGCCAGAAAAAAGGCTGAGAGTGAACTTAGAAGCAGTGTCT
>CAYWSI010000304.1:0-1972 GCA_964460585.1 uncultured Algimonas sp. | reverse complement strand
TCAGCGTGACAGTCACCCGGACGACGGGAGACGAGGAGACGCTTGATATCGCGGAAGTCAGCCAGGGGGTGTTGCTTGGCTTTCCCAGCGAGCTGGTCACTATTGGTGATCTTGCCTACACCCGCGACCGAAATCGACTAAATAGGCTTGGCCTGGTAGAGATCGATCTCACAACAGGTGTTGGGCGACGGGTTGAGTTAAATCCAAGTATCGTTGCTCCGGGAGCCTTACTCGGGCAGGTCAACGGTGGATTGTTGGTTCGTGATAGTGCCTCGAGCTTTCGTTTGATTGACCTTGAGGCTGACACATCACGGCCCGTTCTTTCGTTGTTTCGGGAGATGATAGAAACACCATTTCTTTTTGCTCTGGATGAAAGCCGCAATCGACTGTATGCCGCCCTTAGCTCGCTGCTGCTGTTCGCGGATGTTGGCGGGTTTCTACCTGTGGGATATAGCCAGGGTGCAGCCATCGAGCAGATCGGAGCCGGTAGCTTATTGACGCTAGATAGTTTCAATCAAGAGTTGGTCTTCCAATCGTCTATGGTGTCTCCTCAAGGTTCTGCTCCGTTAATTACCATCGATTTGGAAAGTGGGGTTCGTACCGAGCGTTTTGTCAGTTTTCAGGGTGCGCCGTTTACTGCAGTTGAGGCATTGGCGCAGACCGATGGACTGATCCTGGTGGATGCGCTGGGCCAGTTTTTTCGTCTAGACGGTGACTCGCTCACCGCTGTCAGTCTCATCTCGTCACCGGAGCAACAGTCTTCGGTAGCGGAGCTTGTAGCTTTTGATACCCAGTGGGTAGCTCTGGATGGATCGCGAGGAGATTTGTTTAGAGTGGATCCGACGGATGGCAGTCGGAGCACCCTGTTTAGTTCCAGCCAGGGTTCTGGGCCTCGTTCGCCAGGCTGGCATGGCTTGATTTTTGATGAAACTCGCGACGAACTGCTTGGGATTTCCTTTCTTGGTGCTCAGAGTATTGATGCCGAGTCGGGTGATCGATCTGATGGAATCAGCATCGAGTTCGAAGCAATCTCGGCGGGCCCCAACTTTATTGCACTGCCGCCGCTCGCAAATGGGCTGAGCCTGGATGCTGATGGTAGCAATCTGTACTTTGCGCGAGTAACCAATGTTGCTATGGGGGCCTCAGACATCGTTCGGTTGAATCTGGCGACAGGCGAAAGTGAAACTCTGGCATCAATCAACTCCCAAGCCAGTGGAACGTTGTTGCCTCGGTTTCCAACGGTCATAACCGCTGCATCGCGGCAGCTTGCCTGGTTCTTCGACGTAGATGCAGATCGCAGCTTGAGTCGCATTGATCTGGCTGATGGAACAGTTACTGATCTGGCTTTGAGCGTCAGCGACCGACCGCTACTTGCCGTAATAGCAGACGAACTCAATGAGCGATTAATCTACGCCACGCTTGAAGAAATCTCAGGTGTGAATCGTCTCGAAATCATCGCGCTAGATGATGATGGCCAACAGCCCCAAATCCTTGCGTCCATCGATGTAGATATCGATAGGGTGTCAGTGATTGATCCACAAATCAAAATGGCGCTGTCGTCAGTGAGTGATCTGCTCTATGTACCTTTGCCTTTGACAGAACGAGTGGCGGTTATAAACCTGACCAATGGTGAGGCTGAGATCGCGGGTGAACCATTGAGGACAAATGGTGATTTCGATTTTGTCCGTTTTTCTACCGGGTTGTCCGCAGCGGCAGCGCCTGATGGTCGGTTGTTTGTTGTTAACGGTGATGGTGGTATTCGGGCAATTGACGTTGCCTCTTCGTCCGAAGTTCTGCTTAGCCGGTAGTGCTGAGCCACAAGTTCAAGAATACAGTGTTAGAGGTTGCCGCTCGGGCTCCTTCGGCGAATCAAACGCCTCAGTACTTGGCCATTGATATCTAGAGGAACAACCCAGGGCTTCAGTCTTGGTGGCTTGCAGGGAGGTTTCAGTCTCACCAAACTCAAACACCT
>CAYWSI010000303.1:0-1975 GCA_964460585.1 uncultured Algimonas sp. | reverse complement strand
ATGAATGTGCGCATGTGGGAAGCCGAAGCGACGCAGCGCAATGTCAAAACATTGGCGAATGACGGCGCGCTCTTTATTGGACCTGATGTGGGCGATATGGCCTGCGGCGAATATGGCCCGGGGCGCATGGCTGAACCCGATGCGATTGCCGACGCCGTACAAGGCGCGCTGATGGGCGATATGAGCCTCGACGGACTGCGCGGCGAGAAACCGCTGGCGGGACGCAGAGCCGTCGTCACAGCCGGCCCCACACGCGAAGCGATTGACCCCGTGCGCTATATCTCAAATCATTCCTCTGGCCGTCAGGGATATGCCATCGCGCAGGCCCTCGCCGATCAAGGCGCGGAGGTTACCCTCGTCTCTGGCCCCACGGCCCTGCCCGCACCGCATGGCGTGACAACCGTCAAGATTGAAAGCGCGCGGGAGATGCTTGGTGCGGTGGAGAGCGCTCTGCCCTCGGATATATTTGTCTCCGTCGCCGCCGTCGCGGATTGGCGGCCAGCGACCTCTCATGATAAGAAAGCGCCCAAGCCCAAAGGCAAAGTACCGCCGCTGGAGATGACGGAAAATCCGGATATTCTGGCCACAATTTGTAAGTCGAAAAAACGGCCAAAGCTCTGTATTGGTTTTGCCGCACAAACCCATGATGTAATTAAATTAGCACGGTCGAAACGGGAGCGGAAATCCTGCGATTGGATTGTCGCCAATGATGTGTCGGGCGACGTGATGGGCGGACATGAGAATGCCGTCACACTTGTCACCGAGACGGGCGAAGACAGCTGGAGCCGCGCAGATAAACGCGCCATTGCCCGCAAGCTCGCCCAGCGCATAGGAGAGGCCTTCTCATGAAAAAATATATCATCATGACGGGGTTAGCCCTCGCCATTTGCCACACTGCTTTGACCCCTGCGGCTTGGGCCGATAATGTCGCCCATTGCGAAGTGTTGCTCGTGAAAAATGTGGAAGACGCGGACGTAGACGGTGCTTTGCAAGTCACCGATTATCGTCCTGCTGTAGATTTTATTGCCTCTGTCTATGACGCGGACCCCGAGCATCAAACGCAGATAGATGGGCATAATATTCAAGCCCTGCTCTGCCGCCGAAACGACCTTATCCCCGCAGAGACAGATTACCCCATGATGGCGACGGGCGTGCCATTTGTGCTCTCGCAAGATTTCGATAGCACGGATACGGATAGCCTCACCGTGTTTTGGAAAGACGACGCATTTGATTATGTCTATAAGGGGTATCCTTTATCAGATGAGGCGCAAAGCCTTTTGGAGGAACGCCTCGCAGATTTCACGGTGCGCGGCTTATTTGAAACCCACGAGACAGAGACTGCAGACCTGTCGGAAGAGAAAATTGAAGAATGACCCTCACACTTCAAATTAAACCCCTCGATCATTTTGGCGACCTGCCACTGCCGAAATTTGAAACCGCCCTCGCGGCGGGCGCAGACCTACGCGCCGCGCTGGAGGCTGATATGGTCCTCGCGCCGAGCGAGCGCGCCCTCGTCCCAACAGGGTTCGCGATGGCCCTGCCCGCAGGCTATGAAGCGCAAATTCGTCCGCGCTCTGGCCTCGCCTATAAGCACGGGATTACCTGCCTGAATACGCCCGGCACAATCGACGCGGATTATCGCGGCGAGGTTAAAGTCCTGCTCATCAATCACGGCACCAAGCCCTTTACCATCACCCGCGGCGAGCGCATCGCGCAAATGGTCATCGCCCCCATAACGCAGCCAAATTTCGTAAGGGTCGAAACACTCGACGACACGGCGCGAGGCGAAGGCGGATTTGGCAGTACAGGCACGTCCTAAGTGACAAGCATTTCGGGATTTTGGGCTGGGGTTTATGCCTATCCGATGGATGCCTTACCGCCCGTGAATTTTGATTGTGAGCTCATGCAAAACGGTAGCCACATTACCGGCGAAATTACGGAATCCCACCGTCCGGGGCAAATGCTCGCCGCCCAT
>CAYWSI010000302.1:0-1976 GCA_964460585.1 uncultured Algimonas sp. | reverse complement strand
AGGCTTCAGCATAGGGCAGGCGTTTTTCTCCGGCTGGGCGCGGGTCATGGTCAGAAACAATCACATCAATCGTGCCGTCATTAATCGCGCCGAGCAAAGCTTGGCGGTCGCGTTCTTCGCGCAAGGGCGGCTCTAATTTGGCAAAGGTGCGGTAGTCCCCAATATCGAGTTCATTGAGCGCGAGATGGTTTATCGAGACAGAGGCCGCAACATCGAGGGATTTCGCTTTAGCGCGGCGCAGCACAGGCAGCACATCGGCTGAGGAAACGAGGTCGAGCAAAACCCGTCCGCCCGTCAATTCAGCTAGCGCAATATCGCGTTCGGCCATCATACGCTCAGACACGGCCGGCGCGGATGTAAGACCAAGGCGGGAGGAGAAATCACTCTCATGCGCGACTGTGCCGTTGGACAGTTCGGGCGTGATACAGTGATTAGAGATGAGGGCATTAAAGCTCGCGGAATAGGACAATAGGCGGCGCATCATTTGCGCGTCGCGAATAGGCGTTTTACCGCTGGCAAACATAACCGCGCCGACGTCTTGCATCAGGCCGATTTCTGTCATGACTTCACCGCTCATACCTTTGGTGAGCGCGCCCGCGACATGGATATCGACGGGGAGGTTTTCACCGCGCCGCATAACGTAATCTATCAAGGCCATATCATCGAGCACAGGGTCCGTGCCCGGCATGACGACCATCGCAGTCACGCCGCCCGCAATAGCGGCTTGCGCGGCTGTGGCTAATGTTTCGCGGTTCTCGCGGCCCGGCTCACCCGTTGTGACGCGCATATCAATGAGACCCGGCGCGGCGCAGAGGCCTTGGCCTTCGATGAGGGTGCCGGAAGGCGTACAGTTAGGACCGAGGGCCGCAATCTTGCCATCTTCAATGCGAAGATGGCCAATTTCGTCGCGTCCGCTATCTGGGTCGAGAATGCGGATATCTGTCAGGGTCAAGCTCATGACGCGCCTCCCGATTTGCGCCGCGCATCTTGTGCATCGGACAGTGCGTGGAGAATGGCCATGCGCATGGCGACGCCCGCGCCGACTTGATTGGTGATAAGGCTCACATCAGGGTCGTCGGCCACGTCAGAGCTAATCTCTACGCCGCGGTTCATGGGGCCGGGATGCATCACAAGCGCGCCGGGTTTGGCATGGGCGAGCTTGGCACGGGTTAAGCCGTGGAAGTGATAATATTCGCGCTTGGACGGGACAAAGGCGCCCTTCATCCGCTCAAGCTGCAGCCGCAGCATCATGACAACATCGCATCCCTTGAGACCTGTTTCCATGTCGTGAAAGACTTCCACGCCCCACCGATCGGCATCTGTCGGGATGAGAGTTGGCGGCCCGATAAGACGGACATTCGCGCCGAGCAGGTTGAGCAGCTGCACATTTGAGCGCGCGACGCGGCTGTGGAGGATGTCGCCGCAAATCGCGATTTGCAGCCCGCCAATATCGCCGCCAAAGGCCTCGCGGAGCGTCAGCGCATCGAGCAAAGCTTGGGTCGGATGCTCATGCATACCGTCGCCCGCATTGATGACAGAGCAGGAGACTTTCTGCGAGAGCAGGGCCGGCGCGCCGGAACTGCCATGGCGGACAACCAGAAGGTCTGGGTTCATCGCGTTGAGCGTCGCCGCTGTGTCTAGCAAGGTCTCGCCTTTTTTCACCGAGGAGGAGGCGACTTGCATAGAAATCACATCCGCGCCGAGGCGCTTCCCCGCGAGCTCAAAGGATTTTTCTGTCCGCGTTGAATTTTCAAAAAACAGATTGATGAGGGTTTTGCCTTGCAAGACTTTGCGCGCGCCGTCTTTTTGCTCGGACAGGTCCAGATAATGCGCGCCTAGCTCTAACAGGCGTTCAATATCTACGCGGTGAAAATCAGAAATGGAAAGGCAATGTTCGCGCGTGAACGGGTAAGCATCATATTCATGCGGCGATATCGTCTGTGTCATAGGGCTTTCTGTCCTTAACTCGCGGTGCA
>CAYWSI010000301.1:0-1977 GCA_964460585.1 uncultured Algimonas sp. | reverse complement strand
AAGCGACAAAAACAATGCGGGAGAATGTTGGCGAGATGAGTGAAAATGTCCAAGGCAAAGCCAAGGCTGCAACGGCAAGCGTTCGTGAAAAAGCTGATGATTTGAAAGCGAAAGCGCGAATAGAAAAATCAACTGAAGTGCCCACTGCAAAACCTGCCACTAAAACTGCGCCGAAAAAACGTGGTCGTCCCGCGGGCTCAACAAATAAGACGAAAGCAGCTGCGTCGAAACCCACGGCTAAGTCTGCACCCAAGAAACGTGGCCGTCCTGCGGGGTCTAAGAATAAAACAACTCCTGCCAAGAAGACGAGCACAAAATCAACGGGGAAACGCGGACCAAAGCCTGGCACGAAAATTCCGCGTGATGCAGATGGGAATCTGTTAAAGAAAGACGGAACGCCGCGTAAAAAACCTGGGCCGAAAAAGTCCTAAGGCAGCATGAAATTCTGAAAAGCGGTCCTTTGAGACCGCTTTTTTATTACGCGATCCGCGCGCCTAAAACACTGATTGGAAGACTGAAATTGATTGCTTTCTCTCCGTGAGTTTTCAGGAATGTTGCTGATAGGGCGGCTAGCTCATCTTTGAAACCATCTTCGCGGGCTCTGAAATGGGCAGACCAGCTCTCGGCAAAATTGACGAGTTGCGCCGCAGTCCAGAGACCGCCCGCATCAAATTGCGGAGCGGAAATGACCGGAAAAGGACAATTGAGATTCTCCGCCGTATAGCCCGCCATACATATGCGATTTCCTTCGGCCCAATAAGGATCAATCAAAGCAAAAACCGGGTCGAGAAATTCACGATGAACCGTTGTGTCGCAAATAGGTAATTGATAGGTCCATGCGCAGAATAAAGCGTTTTTGGCGGCCACCCTTTCGGTTTCCTTCCAAAAGAGATTATCCGCGAACCAATGTACGGCTGTCGCAACGCTCATACAGTCGGCCGTTCCATCATCTAACTTTGAGTGTTGCGCGGGGGTGGTATGATAAGAAATTTGCGGATGGGGTTTTGCTGCGGCGATTTGTTCCGCTGAAATATCTGTTGCATAAACCCGTTTAAAATAATGGGTGAGCGCATGGGCGGCTTGTCCTGAGCCTGTTCCAATATCCCAAATCAAATCATGGGCAGGGCTGTTTTCAGCTATCCAGCGATAGAGTGCGTCCGGATAACCCGGACGGGCTTTCGCATAGGTCGCAGCTTGCTTTCCAAAACTTGTTGCATTTTCCATATGTATTACTCGCGCAATTTAGCGAGCGAGGGAAGTGTTCAAATTATGAGGCAGCTTTGCTTATTCGGATTTTGCCGCCTGCCGCGTCAATTTTGACATTATCTCCATCACTCATGCGGCCACTTAAAAGTTCTTTTGCCAGCTCATCTTGTACCAATTTTTGAATAACGCGTTTAAGCGGCCGTGCGCCAAAGCTGGGATCATAACCTGCCTTGGCGAGATGTTCGCGCGCGGCACTTGTGAGCTTTAATGTAATGTGTTTCTCTTTCAACCAGCCTTGTAAGCGAGATATTTGGATGTCGACAATGGCGCCCATATGCTCAAGCTTCAGCCGCTCGAATAAGAGGATTTCGTCTATTCGGTTCAAAAATTCTGGACGGAAATG
This sequence comes from uncultured Algimonas sp., assembly GCA_964460585.1. Taxonomy (GTDB): domain Bacteria; phylum Pseudomonadota; class Alphaproteobacteria; order Caulobacterales; family Maricaulaceae; genus Litorimonas. The sequence goes on along the minus strand of CAYWSI010000301.1, from coordinate 368 downwards.
CGCGTTGACCTCGGCCATGACGCCGACACTGGCGCCTTCCACGGTTTCTCCGTCTGCCAGATTTAACAAATGCTGCGCGCCAATATTAGAGGTCATGATAATCAGCGTATTGCGGAAATCCACTGTGCGGCCTTGTCCGTCGGTAAGGCGCCCTTCATCGAGGACTTGCAGCAGTATATTAAATACGTCGGGATGCGCTTTTTCGACCTCATCAAAAAGAATGACTTGATAAGGCCTGCGCCGCACAGCTTCTGTGAGCGCCCCGCCTTCATCATAGCCGACATAACCGGGCGGCGCGCCGATCAAACGCGCAACGGAATGTTTCTCCATATATTCGGACATATCCATACGGGTGATGGCTTGGTCAT
>CAYWSI010000300.1:0-1978 GCA_964460585.1 uncultured Algimonas sp. | reverse complement strand
GAGACAGGTCACGGCTTTATTCAGCTGATGAAAGAACTGCCGCAAGAGCGCCTGAACATTGCCGTACAAGGTGTCGCACAAATGGAAGCCGCGTTGGCGGACACCATCGAATATTGCAAAGACCGCAAAGCTTTCGGCAAGCCGATTTTAGGCTTTCAAAACACGCAATTCGAACTCGCGGAATGTAAAACTATCGTCACAATCGCTAAGACATTTGTTTATGATTGCGCCGAGAAACATTTACGCGGAGAGCTGGATACAGTCACGGCCTCTATGGCGAAATATTGGGTGACAGATAAGGAATGCGAAGTCATTGACCGCTGCCTCCAACTTCACGGTGGCTATGGGTTCATGAATGAATATCGCATTGGCCGCATGTACCGCGACAGCCGCGTGCAGAAAATCTATGGCGGCACAAATGAGATCATGAAAATGGTCATCGCGCGCTCGCTTTAAACAAAGGCGCTCCAGATAATCTGGAGCATTTTAATATGAGTTACCCGCCCCCCTATTATATCGATGATAGTCCCGGCTATATAAACCGCATTATCGACACATATGGCTTTGCGCTGTTGGCGTCGTCTAATGTGGACGGGCCTTTAGCGACACATTTGCCGATGGTGCGTGAGGGTGAGTTTTTATACGGCCATATCGCGGCCAATAATCCGATGACCGCCTTTATTGGAACATCCATGATTTTCCTCGCCGCCTTTCACGGCCCGCATGATTATATTTCGCCGATGCTTTATTCTGACCCTGAAAAATCGGTGCCGACTTGGGATTACACCGCCGTCCATGTGCACGGTACAACGCGGGCACTCTCGCCTGAAGAAAGCGTCGACCGCATGGCGGAACTCACGGAAACCTATGAGCCCGAAGAGGGCTGGGCGATGGAAGACGCGGCAAGCTATGCCGCCCGTCTGTTCCCGCATATCCTCTATTTCGAAATGCGTATGGACTCAGTGCGCGGCATTCGTAAGCTAAGCCAAAATAAAGACGCCGTAACCCAAGCCCGCATAATTGAGAATTTGCGGACTAATGGAAATGAGGGTCTCGCCAATGAAATTGAGCTGATAAGGAAACCGCAAGATGGATAAGCTGACCTATAGTTTTAAAGATGGCGTCGCGGTCATTACACTTGATGACGGCAAGGCCAATGCGCTGGGCACGCAAAGTTGGGCCGAATTAAATCAAGCGCTCGACATGGCTGAAAGAGAGGATGCGATTGTTGTCATAACGGGCCGCGAGGGCGTGATGTCAGGCGGGTTTGACCTCAAAGAAATGCAAAAAGGCGGCTTAGAAGCGCTGGAACTAACCTCCAAGGGTTCGAAATTTGCACGGCGCATTATGGCGCATCCGCGGCCTGTTGTTATGGCGGCCACGGGCCACACCATTGCGATGGGAGCGTTCCTTGCCATGGCCTGTGATTATTCTTTTATCAAAGCGGGAAGTTTCAAGGTCGGATTAAATGAAACCCTCATCGGAATGACCATGCATAATTTTGGCATTGAAATGGGACGCTATCATTTGAACAAAAGCCATTTCAATCGCTGCGTAATAAACGGCGAAATTTTCGACCCGAAAGGCGCGATGCATGCCGGATTTTTTGACCGCGTCGTGCCTGAGGAACAATGGCCCATGGCAATTCCCATGGTGGGCCAAATGTTCGGGCAGTTAAATGCTAAAGCTTTCCGCGAAACCAAAACGCGCAGCCGCAAAGAAATTTTCGCCATTCTAGATCAAGCGATTGAAGCTGATCTCGACCCCGCAAGAGTCCACGCCGTATAAATGACTAAATCGCATCCAGATATGAATTTTGAGGCCTTAACCTTCCAACAAGACGGGGCGGTCGCTATTATTACCTTAAACCGCCCAAAGGCCGCCAATGGTCTCAATGCGCAAATGGGGCTGGAGCTACGCCGTGCCGCGAAATTTTGTGATAGTTCGGATGATATTCGCGCAGTCATCATCACAGGGT
>CAYWSI010000299.1:0-1979 GCA_964460585.1 uncultured Algimonas sp. | reverse complement strand
CGGATGGTATCGCCGATGCTATTGTTGATGCGGTTAATCTCCTTGGCCCTGACGCGGTCGCGCTTGGCTCGGATTATGACGGCACGGTGACCGTCACGCTCGATACATCCGAACTCGCCGCCATTACGGATGCTTTGCTGCGGGCGGGCTTGGATAAGGCAACCATCCGCAAAGTCATGGGCGAGAATGCAAGACGGTTCTTCACTGAGAATTTACCAGTAGAGTGATAGCCAGCCCTATGGCCAACGCATTTTACAAATCCCCTCGTTTCTTTTCTATACTCTTCATTCTAAGTGTTCCCATCTCATATTTTTCAATATGGGCTGGCGCCATTATACTTTCCGGTGACATCACAGCATGGATGAGCCCCATCCTTCTCTTTCGGCTATTCAGCTACGCTCTCATTATGACGCTTGGCATGATTATGTTTCATCATTTTATGTTTCGTAAAACTGTCTCAATAGTGAAACTCTGCCTAAGCGCATTTATCGCTCCCTTTATAATATTCATGGTCATGGCGCTTTTCGATTCAGCCACATACCCCATTCTTTTTGGAGGGTCATTTTCCTCCCATTTGCCCGAACGGATATCAATATATCTCACACGCTTTTACGTGGTCGGCGCCATTGCCGCCATGGTTTCAGGCCTTTTGTACTACATGTCTTTTCAGGCAAAACGAGTACATGATACCTCTAGCGTCTTCTAAAATGCCGTCTCTTCATAGATGTGATGGCAGAAAATTACGTCCCTGAGTGATATGGCCACAGATAGTAAATACCCTCTGCTCTCCGCCATTTTCATCCTGACCCCACCGCTTGGTGCAGGGCTTTTAATCTGGACGGCGCACAAATTGAGCGTTGATATTGAGGCGGCTGTATTCGCAAATATCATGTGGCCGACGGTTGGCGCGGTTTTCTTCGCTGCACTAATCGGATGGGCCGTTTTCTTACGCCGTCCACAACGGCTTTCAGACGGAATAAAAGCCGGTCTTTTGACCATGTTCCTCTGTTACCTCTTTGGGCCAATACCGCTGGCAATAGAAGCTGGAAGTTGGGACGGCGTGATAGGAGTCGCGAAGTTTTACGGGATAGTCTTCATCATTGGCCAAATTGCAAGTTTTTGGGCAGCCTATCCTATTGGCGCTTTTTTTGGCCGCTGGATTGCGAAGCGATTGCTTTGAAAATAATTTAGAGCACAGTCCCTTGAACTTGGCCTTCTAATGTCTTTAAGCGCTCTTTCACAACTTTTAGTTCGGGATAGAGACGATTGGCTTCTCGGTATGCTTCCAGCGCTTCATCAGGACGGTCTAAGGCATCAAATACATTTCCAAGCGTCCAAAGCGTATAGAAATGACGCGGCTCCAATGCGAGTGTTTTGAGACTCTCATTGAGGGCCCGATTATAATCTTTTTGCGTGAGAGCTAAGCGCGCCGAGCGCGCCCAAGCTTCTGCAAAGTCTGGCGAGAGATCGACGGCATGATTATACATTTTCCGCGCGAGCTTTGGATTGCCCTTTGCACCTGCATCTGTACCGCGCCGCAAAAGGAGGTTCACAGAGGCAGAGCCGCTATCCACCCAAATCGCCATAATTTCTTCAGCGAGGAGTTTAGCGCCTTCTTCATCTTCGCGCTCAGCCAGTTTTACAAAGAGATCATCCAAACGCGCCGCACGCTCGGCTTTCGGAGACAATTTGGAATAATCAGGCTCTTGGCTTTCAGGGACAATCTCTTCCCCTGCAATGATTTCAGCCTCTTCTCCCTCAGCCACAACAGCTTCATTGCCGCTATCATCGCCTTCAGGCTCATTTTTAGGAATAGGCAGCCCCTCTGGCGCTGGCAATTCTTTAGACGGAGGAAAGTCTTGAGGCGAGGGCACAGTTTGGGCTGAGGCCGCAAATGGCATAGCAAAAAGCAAGGATATGAGAAAAATACGCATCATAGATAACATGAGGCCCCTCGCCATCTCTGGCAAGGGGCCTCA
>CAYWSI010000298.1:0-1983 GCA_964460585.1 uncultured Algimonas sp. | reverse complement strand
GCCAAGACTTTCCGGTGCGTGTCAGGCGTTTGCGCGCCTTGTACCGCCATTTGTCCGCCATAAATAAATGTCGGAACGCCCGAAATGCCTAAGTTTCGGAAGAATAAAATTTCGTTGTGAACGTCGATTTTATCTCGGTCTCCGCTGAGCAACTCTTTGACCAGTTCAGCATCCATACCAATGTCATCGGCAATACGGCAGAGGACATCCACATCCCCAATATCTTCGCCATTTTCCATATAGGCGCGGAAGAGATGTTCTGCGCAGTCTGGACCTAAGTCTTGCCCTTGCGCCCAGCGCATCAAACGGTGCGCGTTGAGTGTATTGGGGCGGCGCGTGATTGCATTAAAGTCAAATTTAATACCGGCGTCTGGTCCTGCAGCTTCCAAATGCTCTCGCATCGCTTTCCAGCGAGAGCTTGGCCTGTCCCCGAATTTAGCCCTCATATATTCGCGGTAATCCACACCGCCTTCTGACACCGCTGGATCTAACATATAGGGACGAAAGGACAGGTTTGGCCGAGGCTTTGTTTTGTCAGCGGCTTGCAAGAATTGTTTATAGCCGAGCCAGCACCAAGGGCAGACAAAGTCAGAGACAATGTCGACTTCGACGGGGAGGTTTTCGCGTTTAGTAGTTTTACGTTTAGCCATCACTCGACCTCTAATGCCACAGCTCGCTTATGTCCAATTCATAGACGAGGTTTTATGATTGAAAGTCGTAAGATTGGATTTCTGAAAGCCGCTTATTCTAGTGCTATATTCTGTTAAATATTAATTGCGTGAGGTCTTATAATAGGCCTTTGCCTCTTGGCACCTCATGTCGAAGTCCTCATCTTTGGTAAGAGAGCGTTCCATTTCTTCAGCCATGTGGATTTCTGAGGGTTTAAAGCCTTCACTTTTTAGAGTTTGATACAGGGTTTTTCGATTTTTAGGCTGACCATATAGGCGTGCCGCGATCTGGTATTCAGATAAGGTTAGTTCATATTTCAGGATATGGATGACACATAAGCAAATAGGGCTTGGCGTGCCCATTTTTCGGCATTGGGCCTCGAGGCCTTTATCGAGCTCAAATGTCTTCGCATCACGGGCAAGGGGTGTGTTTAGAGAAATAGCCGGGTGTAATTGCGCCGAATGGTTTCGGGTTTGTGCAGGCAAGTTTGTACTTGCGCCCAAGGCAAATAGCGCCGCAATCGCTGCGACGGCGAGTTTTGCTTCGATGTTTAGATGACGCCCCATCTACAACTCCTTGTGCCTCATCTTACCATAATTTTTGCGATTAATTAAGCTAAAATCATGGTTTGTCTTGAAACAAACGGGTGAAGTCGCCGCTAAGCTTTATTTTTCAACGCTTTTTTTGAATATTTTCGACTGAATTTGATAAAAATTTCATGACAGCGGCGACTTCCGCTTCAGTTAGGCCTTGCGTGAGCTGGGAGTTAAAGTCGCGAAAATCGGCCATGACCGCTTCGCGGGTTTTCCAACCTCTATCCGTTAAATGTACGGTGCGTTGCCGCCGGTCGCCATAGGATTTTTTGCGCGTAATCAGCTCGGCGGCTTCCATACGGTCAACGAGTCCTGTGATGGCGGCATTTCGCCGGCCTGTGCCTTCTGATAATTCCGTCAGGCTGCATCCATCATGATAGCCGAGATAAACCAAAACAGCCGCCTGCGACCGCCCGAGGCCAGAGCCTTCGGCGAGGGCCATATCGGCGGCCTGGGCGATTTGTAAAAATGTCCGATCAAGGACGAAAAACAGGCGGCGATCTACGGTCCGGGCAATAGCCATGAATATGCGACTCTCTTTTTTCGGGTATGCTATGAAACGACCCTCTATTGGACTGCGTGAGAACTTTCAAACCTGCCCCGCAGTATAAGGCCGGCACGGCATAGCAGGCCAAAACACCGACCCGACTCACAGATGAGGTCCGCGCGCGATAGCGTCCTAAAACAACAAAACCCGCCTCACAGTATGAGGCGGGTCCTA
>CAYWSI010000297.1:0-1986 GCA_964460585.1 uncultured Algimonas sp. | reverse complement strand
AGCAAATTTGATCCGCGTAAGGTGAGCGCGATATTCTCTGTGAGCTTGTAACGAGCGTTCGCGCCGAGGAGGGTAAAGCTATCCAGTTCAACATTTTGGAAGGTTGCAAAATCTGTGTCGAGCTGTTCGCCGTTATGGTCGACTGAGACGGTGAGGGCGAGGCTGTCCGTTGGTGTCCATGTCCCCGTCGCACTCGCAAGGAAATCAGGACGGCGAATTTCTTCAATGTCGTCCTGTTCAGAATCGAGGAAACTCGCAGAGCCAGAGAATTGGAAATCATCATTGGACCACTGCGCGGCCAGTTCAATACCTTGCCGCGTGCTATCCGTGTCGAGATTGACAACAGTCGTTGTGAAATCAGGATTGAAAAGTGTTGTGATTTCATCCTCAAGCTCTGAACGGAAGACATCAACACTGAGGTCTAAATTCCCGATGGATTGCTCATATCCGACCGAGATGCCGAAAGAGTTTTCAGGCTCGAGATTAGGATTGCCTGTGAAATTTGACGAGGGGAAAAAGCCAAAGAGCTCAATCAAAGTCGGGTTTTTAGTGCCCGTCCCGACGGAGGCCCGTAGCCGTCCCTCCCAGGTAAAGCCATATCCTGCGCCGAGCCGCCATGTCGTCGAATCTTGGAAAAGATTATTGATGTCATATCGGGCCGAGGCGGTGAGGGTTAGCTCATCGGCGCTAAATCTATAATCTCCGGCCACGGCATAGGCGTCATTATCGGGTTCAGCATCCGCTTCCGTGAAATTGGGGATGATGCGATATTCTTCGCGTTCGGCTTCAATAAGAGCGGTGAAACTATGCTGGCCGTTGAAATCCCGTTTGGCCGCCCAATTGACGCCAGACCGTGTGCCAATGGAACGCGAAGAAAATCCGCCAACTGTGTCCGTGTCGGTTTCCGCCTGAAAGCCTGAGATTTTATGGTCAAATCCTGCGAGGTCAAAACGTGCATCTAAACGGAAGGTCTCGATTTGCACTTCGGTCTCATCGACTGTGTTATTGAGCCTGCCGTCGAAATCGGAGTCTGAATCAAATTCCGTATCGCGTGTGCTCGTCCCATATTTACCGGTGAAGGTAAGGGGGCCAAGTTCGACATCATTTAATCCAATATTGAGCGTGCGGCTTTCTGTGCCGTCCTCTTCTCCGCCCAAGCCTGAAACATCAAAGCCTTCTGTATTGAAAGCATTACCGTTGATAGACAGCGTTGCAGCTCCGATGGGAATAACGGCGCTGACTTGACCTTCGAATGTTTCGCGGCTGCCTACCTCAATGCTGGCGCGCCAGCTTTCCGTCGTGCTGCCCGCGCGGGTGATAATATTGATGACGCCGCCAATCGCATCAGAGCCATATAGCGCGGATTGCTCACCGCGAAGGACTTCGATTTTGACGATGTCTTCATTGCGTAGGCCGCCAAAATCAAAGGCGCCGTCCGCAGGATTGGCAATTTCGACGCCGTCAATAATGACGGTAACATGATTGGCCTCGGAACCCCGAAGGCGAATTTGGGTGAGGGACCCCGCCCCGCCGCTTTGGCTGACGGAAAGTCCGGGTATTGTTCGTAGGAGGTCCGCGATGACGCCTTGGTTGCGGGCGTGGATATCATTCTCCGTTAGGATTGAGGATGGTACAGTCAAAGAACCAGCTCCAGAATACCCCACGCGGTCACTCGCCACGATGATTAAATCAGTGCTGAACGGATAAGGATGGCATAATATTATTTCATCTGTGCCTTCCTCACCGCCGCAACCATTATATTTTACCTGATCGTAATCCGCTTGAACTTGCCCCCAAGCTGGCGCTGCGATTGCAAAAATTGCCGTACCCAATAATAGTCTCTTCATGTCACACTCCAAATATCCCGCTCCATCGGAAGCCGGGTGATGTTTGTTGTGTCGTCATTGGAGGAGCGCGCAGGATTGCGAGCTTTCCCATTACGCCTCGGTACATCCCGCCCGTGCGTGCTGGCGACTCGTCGGCAGG
>CAYWSI010000296.1:0-2006 GCA_964460585.1 uncultured Algimonas sp. | reverse complement strand
AGCTGCTCATCGTAATAGGCTGCGCGCTTTGCATCGGCGCAGGCGTTGCGGTTGCGGGGGCAATCGGATTTGTCGGGCTTTTCGTGCCGCATATTCTGCGGTTCCTCACGCGGGCGGATGAAGCTTGGCTTATCCCCCTATCGGCTTTGGGCGGCGCGGGATTTCTGGTTTTGATTGATAGTCTCATACGCGCCGCCTCTGGCCCCGGCACGCCGCTTTATCTCGGTATTGTCACCTCGCTTATCGGCGTGCCCTTTTTCCTCTGGCTCGCTTGGCGGCAGTCATGATAGAGCTCACAAATATCACGGTGCGTTATGGCGACAAACCGGTCGTCAAAGATGTGTCTGCAAAGGCAGAGGCGGGACAATTTATTGCGCTCGTCGGGCCAAATGGGTCAGGGAAATCTAGCCTCCTCAAAGCCATTGCAGGTCTGCTACCGTATGACGGGTCAACCTCATTACCTGCCAACCGAAAAAACCGCGCCAAACATCTCGCCTATCTCGCGCAAAACAGTACCGCGCCTGCGGGCCGTCTGGTCGAAGATATCATCGCCTTAGGCCGTACGCCATTCGTAGGGCCATTTGCCAAACTTAGCGACGCGGATAAACGCGCCATAAATGCGGCGGCAAAGGCTTGTGATATAGAACCATTCTTTGGACGCGAATTTGGGGCGCTGTCAGGCGGCGAACAAATGCGCGTTCACCTCAGCCGTACTTTAGCCACGCAAACGCGGGTTTTATTGGCGGATGAACCTCTCACGGGCTTGGACCCTTTTTATCAAATTTCGATTTTGAACATTTTGCGGCAAACCGCCGCAAATGGAGCAACAGTGATAGCTGCGCTTCACGACCTCAAACTTGCCGCGCGCTTCGCGGACCAAATTTGGGTTCTACGTGAAGGACAATTAGTCGCCAATGAGCCCGCGAAATCGGCACTGACAGTAGACATCTTGAAAGATGTGTTCCGCATTACGCCGGACGGAAATATCGCGTCCTGATAGGAAACCTCTCAAATTATGGCTGATTCATCGCCAATCTAACGAAAACTTGTTTCCCTCTTTCATATGTTGGGTGCTAAAGGCGCGCCATGAATGCCATATTAGATATCACAAAGTTCAAAGACCCCCAGGTCACAGCGAAGGGCGATAAACGCGCGAAAGTGTATTTCAAAACCCTAGAGACGCTCTGGTTTAACACGGGCTCACTCTGCAATATCGAATGCGCCAATTGCTATATTGCCAGCTCTCCCACGGCTGACCATTTCGTCTATTTGACGCCAGAAGATATGGCACCTTATTTGGATGAGATAGATGAGATATCGCCAACGCCTATTGAAATAGCCTTCACCGGCGGCGAACCTTATCTCAATCCTCATGTCATCAAATTATCAGAAATGGCGCTTGAGCGCGGCCATAAGCTGTTAGTCCTAACCAATGCGATGCGCCCAATGATGCGCCCGCGTATTCAAAAAGCCTTGCTCGACTTGCAGAGCCGCTATCCCGGTCAAATGACATTGCGCGTGAGTTTGGATCACTTCACAGTAGAAGAACATGACCGCGAGCGCGGCAAAGGCAGCTTTGAGATCGCGCTAAAAGGGCTCAACTGGCTTACAGAAAATGGTTTCGACCTCCATATTGCAGGACGCGCTATGTTCTCAGAATCTGATGCTTCAGCAAGAGCGGGATATGCAGAGCTGATTAAAACACATGGCTGGAATATCGATGCCTCCAACCACGCCCATGTCATGTTGTTTCCAGAAATGGATGAACAAGTTGACGTGCCCGAAATTTCGGTCGCCTGCTGGGGTATTTTAGACGTTCACCCGGATAGTATGATGTGTTCAAGCTCGCGCATGGTTGTTCGCCGTAAAGGTGAAGACCGACCCGCCGTCTTAGCTTGCACCTTGCTATGGGATGACCCGCAATTTGAAACGGGAAAGACGCTCAAGGAATCATTAGGCCCCGTCGCGCTTAATCACCCACATTGTGCAAAGTTCTGCGTCCTCGG
>CAYWSI010000295.1:0-2016 GCA_964460585.1 uncultured Algimonas sp. | reverse complement strand
ATTGAAGATTTCGAGGCGACCCATCTCGTGATTAATGGCGGGGAATATGACCTTCAGCCCGTTCCGTCACCAAAAACAATGCGCCGATTCGGAATGGCGGATGCCGTCGATGAAGAATAAGGTTTTATGGGCAGGGATTTTGTCTCTAACCCAGACCAAAAACTGACGAGGCTTGCAGTCTGCCGCTTTGCGGTTAGTTTATACGAATGACGGCCAATATTGATACGGATAGCCCCTGCAAGCTCATTTGCACGCTTGAGCTAAGTTCCGGCATTTGCACGGGCTGCGGTCGGACGCGGGCGGATATTGCGGGCTGGATAAATTATTCGCCGGCCCAAAGAGCCTTCGCCAATATTGAAGCGGCAAAACGCATGGCGCAGCTTAAGGACGCGGAGCCGTCCTCATGAGCGAGCCAAAGCCCGATAGAACAGAAATGTGGAAGACGCTGAAATGGGTCGTCATCCTTTTGGTGTGCTTAGTTATCTCCGCAGGCGCGTATAAAGCGTGGCAAGTTGCGACAGCCCCAGCCCGTGTTGTCGGCGATGCCGCAGGGACTTTGAAATCAAGTGCCAGCGCCGTCATGAACCGCTTAGAGGTTTCCATTTCAAAGCAACGCCGTTTTGATAGGGCGGCGACAAACGCCTTCGCGGTTCTCAACGCGCTAGAAGAAACGCCGCCAATAGGGGTGAAAGCCCGCGGCTTTCGGATGGCAAATTTTCGCGGTGCGCAGGACCGCGTCTGCGAAATATCTTATGACTTTGGGGCGGGAACGATACCCGTTTTTATCGCCGCAGATAATAGCGCCCATGAAGCGGCCAAAGCGATTGCCTCTGATGCCGACCGCCTCATTCGAATTGTGATTGTCAGTCCTGAAGAGACGCTGGGGCTGAATGCAGAATATGATGAGGCGGCTGACAAATGGACATTGTATTGGCGGCCCAGCTCTTTGAGTAAACCCTATCCAGATAGTTGGGCGGCGGAGCCGCTGCTCAATATCTTAGCGCGCGTCCCAAAGGCTTGCAAAAAAACGCCTTAGCTCAACTCCGCTTTCCACCGTGCAACCTGCTTTCGGACATTATTCGGGGCTGTCCCGCCATAGCTGGTGCGGCTTGTGGCTGAGGCGAGTGGGGTCAACACATTGAAGATATCTGCCGTAATACGCGGTTCTACCTTTTGCATATCTTTTAGCGCAAGGGCGTCTAATGTGACGCCTTGTTTTTCTGCCAAGGCGACAATCGTGCCTGTGACATGATGGGCGTCCCGGAAAGGCATATTTAAATTCATGACGAGCCAATCGGCGAGGTCTGTTGCTGTTGAAAAAGCTGCGCCTGCGGCCTCGGCAAGGCGGGTTTTATTCGGAGTCATATCGGCTACCATGCCGGCCATCGCGGCTAGGCCAAGTTCTAGCGCGTCAAAGGCGTCAAAGACGGGTTCTTTATCTTCCTGCATGTCTTTGGAATAGGCGAGGGGCAGGCCTTTCATGACGATGGAGAGCGCGGTGAAGGCACCCATGATGCGCCCAACTTTGGCGCGCACAAGTTCCGCTGCGTCCGGATTTCGCTTTTGCGGCATGATGGAACTGCCCGTCGTGAAAGCATCTGTGAGTTTGATGAATTGGAACTGCGCGCTGGTCCAGATGACAATCTCTTCGGACAGCCGTGAGAGATGGGTCGCGCAAATCGTTGCGGCAGAGAGAGCTTCCAGCGCAAAATCACGGGCGGATACGGCGTCGAGTGAATTTGCCATGGGGCGATCGAACCCAAGCGCTTTTGCTGTCATCTCTCGGTCAATCGGATAAGGCGTGCCTGCGAGAGCGGCTGCTCCTAATGGACTTTCATTCAAACGCTCATAGCAATCTTCAAAACGCGCGCGGTCCCGCGCAAACATTTCCGCATAGGCCAGCATATGATGCCCAAATGTGACGGGCTGCGCCGATTGTAGATGGGTGAAGCCCGGCATGATGGTGTCGGCATTGGCATCGGCTTGATCAACTAAAGCCTCAATCAAGGCTGTGAG
>CAYWSI010000294.1:0-2019 GCA_964460585.1 uncultured Algimonas sp. | reverse complement strand
GCGAGCCAAAGACGCCGCCAGCGACGGCTCCGGCTAATCCGCCAAGGACTTGCCGTGTATCTTCATCGCGTTTGCAGCGCTCATGGGCCGTTTCTTGGCCGCCAAAATTATTCGCTGCCGCCAACGCTGGAGTCATAGAAAGCGCCATGACCAAAGCCGTTGATGATATAATATTTTTCATAAATACCTCCGTTCGGACAGGCGAAGCGAAGACACATAGTCTTCAAGAAATTCGACTGTATAGTTAACACTAGGTGAAGGCAGTTGAACGAAATCTGAAACAAGGCGTTATATTCAATTCATCTACATGAACTCTCTGGTTCCCGTGATGTCTAGGGCTTAATTCTGGCCCAAATCCACCATTAACTTCCCAATAGAATGGGTGAAGCTATTGGGCAATATCTCCTGCTCGCCCGTCCAAGCTATATTAGGAAAACGAGAGAGGATTTGGCGATAGACCACATCCAGCTGCATATTTGCGACGCGTTGCCCCAGACAGACATGAGGCCCAATGCCGAATGCGAGATGATCTTTGGCATTGCTGCGGTGAATGTCGAAACTGTCAGGATTGGGAAAGACGTTCGGGTCGCGATTGGCTGCGCCGTAATACATGACGACCTTATCGCCTTTCGCGATTTTCTGTCCGCCAATCTCGGTGTCCGTTGTGGCGGTGCGGCGCATATACATGACGGGGCTGACCATGCGTATGGCTTCATGCGTCATGGCGGGTATCAGGTCAGGATTGGCGCGTAATTCCGCTTTAGCTTTTGGAAATTCCGTGAGTAATCGCATGGTGCCTGAAATGGAATTTCGCGTCGTATCATTGCCCGCAAAAACAATCAGAAGCCAAGATCCGTCGAGATATTCATCGGGTAATTTCGCTCCGTCAATTTCAACATTGGCAATGGCTGAGAGCATGTCATCTTGAGGGTTTTTCCGGCGATCTTGTAAAATGGCTTGGCCATAATCAAAGAGCGCTTGGACCTCTTGCAGGAACATCATAATCTGCGCGGGGTCGATATTGCCAAGCTCTTCTTGTTCTAATGTATTTTGCGCCATCTCTAGCATTTGCATCCAAGCGGCAATTTTGGGGCGGTCCGCTTGAGGGATACCGAGAATTTCACAGAGGGTGAAAAGCGGGAGTTTTTCGCTGACCGTGGAGACAAGGTCGCAAATCGGCCCTGCCGCCGCGAGGTCATCCAAGAGGGTTTCGACATAGGCTTCGACACGGCTGCGCAGGCGTCCCACATAGCCGGGTGTGAACCACGCCATATGTTCGCGTCGAAGCTGCATATGGTGCGGCGCATCGAGGCAAATCATTGTGTCCAGAGACGCGCGGTGCAGCAGAGGGTGTCGCCGCGCTTCGTCTAAATAGGCAACGAGAATACCGCCCATTTGTGAGGAGAAAGTTTTCGTATCTAAATTGGCCTCACGGACAAGGTCATATGAGGTTAGAGCCCAAAACCCCGCACTCCCTTTCATGGGATGCCACGCAATCGGGGCCGTCTCGCGCATGGTTTTCAAAGCTTCGAAAGGCTGACCCGATATGAAATTCATCGACTTTGTCAGATCAAGCGGCGGGGTAAAATCATAAATGGGAGTAGAGGAGGGCGGGCCTTCACCGGGGTCGGGCGTATATGTATTGGAAACAAGATCTAAAGCCATGGGATGTAGTCATGCGGATAAGGGCGGGTTTGTCAAAGCGCAATTTTGTATGCCGGGTTGCGTGATGTGATTGGAGGGAGTGTCGCTCTGCAAAGGACGCTAACGGGGATGTTAGATTTGACGACGAAGTGAACAAAAATAAGACACTGAACTGAAACATTGCACTCAGGACTTCGGCCCTTTTTTGCCAAAGCCAGATTTTGGTGCGGATTTAGCCGCGGCGCTGTCTAGGGGCCAGCGCGGGCGGGCGGGGGCGTCATAGCCGTCAGTCCATCCTGCCGCTAATCGCTCCGCACCCGCGAGCGCAATCATCGCCGCATTATCTCCGCAGAATTTCAGAGGCGGGGCGATGAA
>CAYWSI010000293.1:0-2019 GCA_964460585.1 uncultured Algimonas sp. | reverse complement strand
GAGATAGACCTTAGATAAAGCCTTATAACGGTGAATCTTCAGACGAATTTCGCCTCGAAGAAAGCCCCTATGACTGATTTTGTATTTGATGACAGTGCCTTGGACGCAAAGACAGCGCAATCCGAGCTAGATGAGGCCTTACGTGGGGCCGATGACGGAGAACTTTTTGTTGAACGTTCTGCGTCCGAATCACTCACATTTGACGATGGGCGCCTAAAAACGGCGAGTTTCGATACATCACGCGGCTTTGGCTTGCGCTGCGTCGCGGGGGAAACCTCTGGTTTTGCCCAATCCACCGAACTCTCTCCGGGCGCGCTGTCTCGAGCCGCCTCCGCTGTCAGCCTGTCTAAGCAAGGCTATGACGGTACAGCTGCCCCAGCCCCTCGCCGCACGAATACAATGCTTTATCCAAATATTGATCCCGTCGCCTCACCGGGGTTTGGGGTGAAGATAGAGCTCTTACAGGAAATCGACGCCTATTGCCGCGCGCTTGACCCGCAAGTCGTGCAAGTTACGGCCTCGATGAGCGCCAATCGCCGCGCTGTGGCCATATTGCGTGCAGGCGGAGAACGTTATGATGATATTCGTCCGCTTGTCCGATTGAACATTATGATAACAGCAGAAAAAGACGGCCGCCGCGAAACGGGCTTTGCAGGCGCGGGCGGGCGTGAAGCCTATTCGGGTTATATTGAGCCCGAGTTTTGGAAGCCCCTCGCTCAAGAAGCCCTGCGCCAAGCTCAAGTCAATTTAGACTCCGTCCCTGCACCAGCAGGCCAAATGGATGTGGTTCTCGGCCCTGGCTGGCCGGGTGTCTTACTTCATGAAGCCATGGGTCATGGGTTAGAAGGCGATTTCATTCGCAAAGGCACATCTGCTTTTGCGGGCATGCTGGGACAGCGCGTCGCGTCTCCGGGCGTGACAGTTGTTGATGACGGCTCAATCGCCGGACAACGCGGCAGCCTTACGATTGATGATGAAGGCACGCCCACCCAGCGCACAACATTGATTGAAGACGGAATCCTCGTTGGCTATATGCAAGATCGCCAAAATGCGCGGCTTATGGGCGTTGAGGCCACAGGCAATGGTCGGCGCGAAAGTTTCGCCCATTCCATCATGCCGCGCATGACCAATACATTTATGCTGGGCGGAGAGCGCGACCCCGGCGAAATGCTGGCCGAACTCAAAGACGGGATTTACGCGACCAATTTTGGTGGCGGGCAAGTTGACATCACGAGCGGGAAATTCGTGTTCCAATGCACAGAAGCTTACCGCGTAAGGAACGGAAAAGTCGGGGAACCGCTAAAAGGCGTTACCTTGATTGGTGACGGTCCAACGGTCCTCACGCAAATCCGTCATGTGGGGAATGATATGGAGCTTGACCCCGGTATCGGCGTTTGCGGCAAAGCCGGACAAGGCGTCCCTGTGGGGGTTGGTCAGCCCAGCCTCTATGTCGAAAACATCACGGTCGGCGGAAGTGCGGTCTAAACGCCCTAAATATCTGCGGTGATGGCAAGTTAGGCCGATAGATTTTTCGCTATTCCTATTCCCGCTGATCGTCCAGCGCGCCCTCCTTTTACCGCTTTGGATTTTGGCAATGACTTATGCGGATGATGGGGAGACACCTATGTCCCTTGCGCTCGACACGACCTATGCTGGCTGGGACTCCCCAAAGACGCTTTTAAAAATCATTATTCTGGGTTGGGTTTTGCTTATCATCGCGACCGCAAGCGCCTTCATTGAGAGGTGCTATCAATGGCAAAAAGCTGCCCTTATTTTTCTTGTCCTCGCGGTGTTGATGATCTTTTTATCCCTAAATGCGATAAATTTATACGAGCCTTATTTAGCGGTCAGACGCTAATGTCGATTTCAGGTGAGATGAACGCCATCTAAACTATATCCATCGGAATCAAAAACTTACTCGCATGCAGCTCATCTTTCCTACATAAGACCTGCAAACAACCCAATTAGGAGTAGGTTTATGGGTATGAACATGATGGATATGATTATGCAGGCTGCAGG
>CAYWSI010000292.1:0-2020 GCA_964460585.1 uncultured Algimonas sp. | reverse complement strand
ATATCGAAGCGCAGACGACGGCAGGCTATATCGCCCCAAGCGGCGTTGAAGATGGTATTACCGACCTGAATATGGACGGGCTTGATGATAATTTCGATAGCCGCACTGTGGTTGTGGGCGATAGCGCCGCAACGCAAAATGAAGCTCTTATTACCCCTGTTGATACGGATAGCGACGGCGATGCGGATTTCCTCGACACAAACTCAGACAATGAAGGTGGGAATGATACCGCCGAGGCGGGCCTAACGGGCACCGCCACAGGTCTATCTACGGATGCCAATGATGCAGATGGCGACGGCTTATTTGACGTGTTTGAAACACAAGGCGGCACAGATGTCGATGACGGCTTTAACGTCAACGAATCTCTCGCTACAGGCGCGCTTACGCTCCCAGATACTGACGGCGACGCAAGTGGCGGTATGCCGCTCACACAAGACGTGGATTTCCGCGACGCTTTAAACATAGAGCCGCCCGTCGCCCAAGATGACGCTTTCACACTTCACGAAAACCCTGAAGGGGCTGAAGATGGCGTTATCACGAACGGTAACCTGCTCGCTGATAATGGCAATGGAGTCGATAGCGACGCCAATGGTGACACTTTAACTATCACGCAGATTATTGATCCTAATACGGATAATCCAGCGGACGGCCCTATTACGATTACCTTTGGCACGGGCGCGGGTCAGACCGCTTATGATACAGCGTTTAGCCTATCCTCTGGAGCGCTTTTGACGGTGCGGGCTGACGGGACATTTGACTATGATCCGAACGGCGCATTTGATTTCCTAGATACAGGCGAGACAGGCACCGAGGCCTTCTCCTATACGCTCTCTGACGGCACCGCCGCAGCTACAGATACAGCCGCAGTGACCATTACAATTAGCGGCGATAATGACGCGCCTATGATCGATTTGAACGGTCCTGATGTTGACGGTGACGATTTCGCGGGTGTTTTTGTTGAGGATGAGCCTGGTCAAGCTTTAGCGAATTTACTGAGTATTGACGCGGTTATTGAGGATGACGAAGATAATATTGCAGAAGTGCGGATTATACCATCGCTTCCTTTGGTAAATGACGGCATGGATGAATTTCTTCGGATTGATTCCAATGGAATTGACCTGTCTATCAGGTTGATTGACGGCGATATCACGGCCAATACACCGCTTACATTTGGCGAGACGACATTTGAGCTTGTCTTTGAAAACGGACAAATCATCATTACCAACGCGGATGGCGGCACATTTGAATCCGCGGACCTTGAGGGTTTCTTGCGGCTTCTCGCTTATGAAAATATCAATCAAAACAATCAAAACGGAGCGCGTAGCTTTGAGTTCCAAATCACAGATCCTGCAGGGGTGACGGTTGCCACGTCTACGATCACAGTTGACCGTGTTAATGATGCGCCTGTCGCGGTGGTGTCCCCAACATCTAATGGCACATTGGCCGAAGTCGGTAGCGGCATCGCGCCTCTGCCTTCGCTTATTGTAACCCCTGAAAGCGCCGCTTTGTCGGATGCTTTAACAGAGGCAGACGTGCTTGATCGTTTGGGAGACGAAACAGCGGTTGATCTTGGCTTAATTTCTGTGGCCGATTTATTGGCGCAATTAGATATTACAGATGCCGAGCAGACAGCATTCGGCATTGGCGTTATTTCTGCGAATGAATCGGATGGCGTTTGGCAGTATCTACGCACAGATGTTGAAGGTCATGAATGGACGGATTTCCAACTCGGTGATCCTAATAATTTAGACTCGACTCCTGTTCCGGACGGCGAAGCTCTTTTACTTGATGCTAATACGGTTCTTCGTTTCGTTCCAAATGCCGGCTTCCCTGGCGGGGCTGAAATCCAATTCCGCGTCTGGGACGGCACCGTCGGTACGGCCTCTAACCCCCCGTCCACAGTTGTGGATGATAGCGGCGGTGCTGCCCCGTTCAATACATCTTCACTCTCATCCACGGCTTTCGCAATTAACCTAGCCGCGGACACAGACGGTGATGGCGTTATCAATGCCGACGATGT
>CAYWSI010000291.1:0-2026 GCA_964460585.1 uncultured Algimonas sp. | reverse complement strand
TCGCCGCCGAAATGGGCGCGACATCTGTGCGCGTCGGCTCGGCCCTTTTTGGCGCGCGAGAGTATAATTAGGGCGCGGCGGATAGGTTGACGCGCGAGCGTTCTATCAACCCTGTGCTGGTTTCTTGCAGCTCAATTAACTCCGAGGCGATAAGCGCAAAAATACGCTCGCCAATGAAAAATGGGCGCGCATTCCCATACCAATCCACGCAGGATGTCTCGCATGTATAGTCAGGGTTAACCCGCGACGGGTCGCCTTTGGCGGGGCCTAAATCCGTCAATTGCCCAAAATTTGAGACGCGGGTAAAACTAATATCCGTGCCGTCTTCCTCGTCCCAGTCACCTGTATCGTCAACGGCAAGGGTGGGGAGTCCCAATAAGGCTTCGCCATTTTCCTCAACCCGCATATTGAGCGCCTGCGCGCGGCCTTCCGCTTCGACGCGATTCGGTAATGTGAGCGTATCTGTCACAACGGGCGCTGCGGCGAGGTCGAGCCAAGACAGGTTTAAATCATCTGAGTCCTCTTCAGGCCCAATCAGAACGGCATTTTGCCCGACGCGGTCAAGTCGGCCGACTTGGTGGGGCACAGGTAGCGGTCCAGAGGGCAAATGCGATTCGAGGTTCACGACATAGACGACGTCATCATCATCTATGTAGCTGTTATAGATAAGGTTATCTCTCGTGAAGCGCATCTGGCGCATATATTCGCCTGGAAGAGGGGTGAAATTCGTTGAGGAAACTTTTACGGGCCGTTCCGATAGAGTGGACATCTGCATATCTAGTAAGGCCAAATCACGTTCTTGGGTCCGCACCAGCGCTAAAACCCTTTCATCTCGAACCTCAAAAGCAAAGCGGGACGGCAGTGTTGCGTCGAGCATAACCGCTTCGACGTTATCTGCATGGACTGGAAAACGGTAGAGCGTGTTGGGCTGGTAACGGTCTGGTGCCTTAACAAGGGCGCTAGATAGTCCCAAATCGTAGCGCGGTGCGGCAATCCAAAGATAGCCCGCCTTTTCCGTTACAATCCACTCTGAGCGCCATGACGCCATAATAGCGCGGGAGCTGCATTGGAAATCCTGCGAGAGTTTACAGGCCGTTACAATATGCAAGTCGGGATTGCTGATACGAAGTAAGGGCGGGTGAATGTTCTCTGGCTTTAATATGGACTGTGTCTGACTTTCATTTTCAGCGCGTAAAACGGGCCAATTTTCAGGCTCATCAACCTCGCGCTGTGTGTGGAAGATGAGTGTATCGCCAATCATCCGTGTCGCGGAATTATCGCCGCTATAATAATCTTCCGATTCCAGATACCATCTGCCACGGCGGAAAAATTGCCCCTGTGTGTCTAAATCAAAGACTGTGATTTCAGTCGCATTTTTTCCATAGTGATATCCTGTCACGACAAGTTGCCGCCCGGAGACGAGCAGTTCATCATACCAAATATCTTCATCCGCTTGGTCATATATAACGATGCGGGCCTTTAATTCGGGGGCGGATTTTCCAATATCCAAGCTGAATAAACGCCCGTCTTGCATAAGCACAAGATGGTCACCGATTTGTTTGACAATATCGCCTTCATCGACCCCTCTATTTTGGACATTTGTGATATTTGGTGCGGATACGATCCTCGACCCTGTCGCAATGATGAAATCTTGGTCTTCAGGAAAAGTTTTGTCCGAGGCTTTTTCCCGTTTGGCCTCCAAGCGTTCGGACTGGCGCAACCATTTTTTATAATCTGCCTCTGATTTAAAGGGGGTGAGTGTTTCGGATTTCAATGCGTCAAAACGCGGATCATCGGCGGCATGGGTAAATGGGTTGGTGGCGCAGGCTGAGAGGCTCAAGCCTAGGCCTATTAAGAGTAGAACTGTTTTTGCATCTCTCATGTAACCCTCACCCCCATACCCATTTTCAATTTCGGTAATAGCTGTACCATGTCCTCTGGCGCAAGGGCGATGCAGCCTAGGGTCTGGCGGTCATCGGGCTGGGCGACATGGATGAAGACCGCGCTGCCGAGATTGGGTTCGGGC
>CAYWSI010000290.1:0-2030 GCA_964460585.1 uncultured Algimonas sp. | reverse complement strand
ACCCGAAACCTCGCCAGCCATTTAAGGGTCTGGTGTTTGGGATATGTGAAGGCCAAAAGCTAAAACATTCACATGAACCAAATCTCGAAAATACGCGAAGAAATAGTCCAATACTTAAACGAAACTCAGATCGTTGAAGACAGTCGTAAAAGTTCTTTGTCGCCGTCTGAAAATTTCAAACTAGACACAGTTCAATATAGGCAAAATGCGCCTGATAGAAATTGGATTATTACAAAAGTTAAAATTCATGACGTGAAAGAAAATGAAACCATATTCGAATTCAATGTAGATAATGATAGTTTTTTCCATCATTGGCTCACGAGAGATGCGACAGAATATTTGATATTTGCCGAGACCTTGTGTGGCGGACAATCTGTTATAGACCTCACCCATCGAATTTTGGAAAGTTACACAACATCAGGAGATGGATTTATCTGGACCGACTTTTACCCATCCCCCGACAAAACAAAGTTAGCTGTTGTTGGTTGTTTTTGGGCCTGTCCTTACGAAATTAAAATTTATGATTTTTCAAACCCGCTAGCTTTGCCCCTTCCCTTAATTTCGACTTTGGAATTAAATGAAGAGGAAAAGAGTGAAATAATTTGGTCTGATAACAATCATGTAAGAACCGAAAGCTATGATGGTTGTTTTCGAAAGCAATCAATTTAAAGCACCCCTTGCTACATCGCGTCGAGAACGCGAAGATGAGCACCTGAATTGTAAACCCAATCAGCAGAATTAAATAGGAGCTGAATATGGCGGATTATAATATGGATATGACCCACCGCTGGGAAGATCCGCTTTTTCTGGAAGAGCAGCTCTCGGAAGATGAGCGTATGATCCGCGATATGGCGCGTGCCTATTGTACCGACAAGCTCATGCCGCGGGTCATTTCTGCTTATCAGGAAGAACGTTTCGACCGAGAGATTTTTATTGAGATGGGCGAACTTGGCTTTCTTGGCGCAATGGTCAATGAAAAATATGGCGGCATTGGTGCCTCGCATGTTGTTTATGGCCTCGTCGCGCGCGAGGTAGAACGTGTGGATAGCGGTTACCGCTCTATGATGTCTGTCCAAAGCTCGCTTGTGATGTACCCAATCGAGTCCTTTGGGTCAGAAGATCAAAAAATGAAATATCTCCCGAAACTCGCGAGCGGAGAACATATTGGTTGCTTTGGCCTAACAGAAACCGATGGCGGCTCTGATCCGGGGGCTATGCGGACGACGGCACACGCCGTGACCGGCGGCTTTCTCCTCAATGGCTCTAAGATGTGGATTACGAACTCGCCCGTGGCAGATATCGCCGTTGTTTGGGCCAAGCTGGGCGGCGCCATTCGCGGCTTTATCGTCGAGCGCGGCATGGAGGGTTTCACCGCGCCTGAGATTAAGGGCAAACTCAGCTTGCGCGCCTCGATTACCGGCGAGCTCGCCTTTGATGATTGTTTTATTCCTGAAGAGAATATCCTTCCAAATGTGACGGGCCTGCGCGGACCATTCTCTTGCCTCAATAAAGCGCGTTACGGCATTAGTTGGGGCGCCATGGGCGCGGCTGAATTTTGCTGGCATGCGGCCCGCAATTATGCGCTGGAACGAATTGTCTTTGGCAAAGCGATTGCCGCCACGCAGCTCGTTCAGAAGAAACTCGCCGATATGCAGACCGAAATCACCCTTGGCTTGCAAGGCTCTCTGGCCCTCGGCAGAGCGCTTGATCAAGGCGCCTATAGTCCCGAGAGCATCTCCCTGATGAAGCGAAATAATTGCGGGAAAGCGCTCGCCATTGCGCGCGAAGCCCGCGACATACATGGCGGGAATGGAATTTCTGCGGAGTATCACGTCCTCCGCCACGCCTTAAATTTAGAGACCGTGAATACTTATGAAGGCACGCATGATATTCACGCCCTGATTTTAGGACGGGCGCAAACGGGGATTCAGGCCTTTTATTGAGCTAAACGGGTCTGGTGTTTGGGGGCGGCACCGGCGAAATAATCGCTAATCTTCTCAGACGTTTAAAACAAAACTGTCAACGCTGCA
>CAYWSI010000289.1:0-2043 GCA_964460585.1 uncultured Algimonas sp. | reverse complement strand
TATTTTTTATAAATAAATGGGTGTTTGCGCTTTTAAGAAAATAGGCCTCATTCATATTTGATAAGAGTGGCATAGCTTTTGATGTTTTACAATGAGACTGGAGGCGCGCTATGTTTTGAATAAAACCTCATAGACATCGGCGAGGCCGACAATGTCGACGCTGTTTTCCAAGTCGCCGTCCCCGTTGAAATCAGAGGGGCTGTTCTGCGTCACTAGAATACCGACGGGATTATAATTATGATCCGTCACAATGCTGCCCGACATGCCGCCGACAACGGCTTCGCCGCTAATCCCTGCCTCTTCACGTGGGTCAAAGACGACAATCCATGTGCTAATCCTATAGCCTTCTGAGCCGCTGTGTGCGCGGCGAATATGAACTTTGCCTTGGCGCAAGGTAGGTTTGTCGCTACCGCCCGGATAGCCCAGCAAATAAACGGGCATGCCATCTTTCGGATTCGCGGGCGAGGGACAAGACCATTTGCGGCCATACCATGCGGCGTCAATAAGGCCAGGCGCGCGGAGAACCCCATCAGATACAAAATCGGGCGGCTCGTAATTCATCGCCTCATGCACGTGATCGGCGGTAAACCAGCCGCCGCAAAAATTCCAATAGGTACCATAGGAGGTGTCGCTAACGCCGCGCGTGACCTCAAACAGGCTCATTATCTGATTTTCAATGGAAATGGTTTCGGTGGTATTTTTCCGCGTAATCCATCCAAAAAGGATAGCGCCGAGAATAAGAGAGAAGAAGACGAGACGAATAATCCAGCGCACCGTCATCGGAATTGTCGTATCAAGTTCGTCTTTAATGCCGTCACGAAGATCGATACGCACGAAATCTATTCCTCTTTATTGAGCCAGGTTGTTTAACCTCATAGACTATGTGGATAAGGAAGTCGCCAAAGAATATTCAAGCGCCGTGCGCGCATTAAAGCTTCACGGCTATGAGAACTTCGGAGGGTAGGCCAAATGCCGATAGCAGCTTTCTGTGCTGAATAGACCACATCGCGCTATCAAGATGCGCATCGACAATGATTGGACGGCACCCGCCGACCGTTGACGGACTTATCCGCTGAACGAAAGCCCAGCTTTTACTCACAAGTTTTGACCAGCGTGACTGCCCCTCGGTTAAGCTTGCCATGCAGAGGCGCCCGCCGGGTTTTAATATACGGTGGGCTTCGGTGAGGATTTTGCTTGCATCCTCTTCGGATAAGAGATCAAACACATAGGTCGATACGAAACGATCACATGACGCATCGGGCAAATCAAAGGTGACTTCGCCGTCTGTTAGCTGGACTTTAGCCCGGTCTTTAAACGCTTCGAGGCGAGACGCGGAGAGTGAAATCATTTCCGAACTAATGTCCAGTCCCAAATAGGTCGCGCCCGCCGGAAGTTCTGCGTCTAGTAATCTATGCGCCAATTTCCCGGTCCCGCAGCCAAATTCCAGAACGGCCTCCGCCTCTTGAAAACCCGCATGCGCGCATAGCTCATCCATAGCCTTGTCTTCATACCAGCCTTGCGTGTCCTGCTTTGCGCCATATCCATCGTAATACGCCCGGGCCTGTGAGGGTGTAAGGGTTCGCGTCATGAGGCAGCTTTCTATTTATTGGGCCTATGTGTGAGGCTATGGCCTAATCTATTATAAATTAGCCTATCACGTCCCCAGTTTAAGACTGAATCACAAGTTTGACAAAAAATCGTGTGCCTCAGAAAACGACCCAATGAATCAGAATTGGATGGGGTGGCAGCGCTCATCGCCTCTGTTGAAACTTGAGTTTCAACGATCTGAAACTATGGTTTCAATTCCAAAGCCGCCAATTTATTTAAACCCTCGCAAATGACGAATTGAGCCTAAATTCAACTCAATTTTGCCGCCTAAAGATTTACGCGCGCCTATGGTGACGCATAAGTCTTCAAGCTCCGATGGTAAGTTCATGTCTCCCGACGCGAGCGTCTCTGTCGCCCCGACAGTGCTAGACACGGCAGCCTCTAAATTTCGGGGTATAAAAATATAGTAAGGCCCGTCCGCGTTAAGGGGTTGAG
>CAYWSI010000288.1:0-2053 GCA_964460585.1 uncultured Algimonas sp. | reverse complement strand
GACCAGAACCAAGGCTCTAACCTTGCTGGGTTCCTTCAGTGCATAGTCGAGCGCAGTACCCCCGCCCATCGAGCAACCAACAAGTATTAGAGGCTCCTGAATATTCAAATGCTCCAGCAGTCGGGTCAAATCAGCAAGGTGTGAAAACTCACCATCAGCGGGGTCGCTCTTTCCAAACCCTCTCATGTCATAGCGAATCACGTTGTGGCTTTCTGAAAAGCTATGAAATTCATTGTTCCACTGACGACTATCTGCAACGCCCGCGTGAATGAATATGACTGGCGCCCCTTGCCCTGCTGTTTCGTAGAATATTTTGGCGTTGTCCACTTGAAACATGTCAGCCGCTCTCCCAAGAGTTGTTATCGCTGTCAACGCTAGTAGTACGAACAGAACAGCGGAGATTTTGGTCGCCGAGTGAGAGTTCATCATGAGGACATGCTACACGATACATTTGGCAGCTTTGGGTCGATTTCAGCCACCCAGCTAGCCTCTTTGGGCGTCCGCTACATCGTTCAGCTTGAAGTAGATAACAAAAGCAGGCGATTTGCTCCAAAGCCGCCGCTGGGACAGCCCTCTGGCTCGGTCGGAATCGGCCAACAACGGACTTAGTTGGACGCCTCATTCTTCAGGTTTCGCCTACACAATCCTCTTCGTCTGCAGTACGCAGCGCAGCGTGAAGTTCTTCCGAAAATTCGGCGTTGACGACGCTACTAGACATCAACTCTAGCTGGGGGCGCAGCCAGTGTTTTCCGCTTCCTGTTCGCAAATTGGCGACTAACCCGCTCCGCAAGCTCT
This sequence comes from uncultured Algimonas sp., assembly GCA_964460585.1. Classification (GTDB taxonomy): domain Bacteria; phylum Pseudomonadota; class Alphaproteobacteria; order Caulobacterales; family Maricaulaceae; genus Litorimonas. The sequence continues at coordinate 1,258 of CAYWSI010000288.1, read as the reverse complement.
GCCATTGTTTGGTGTCGAGCAATCCACTCCGATATTGGTAGAACGCATTATCCAAGGTCCGTATGTAACCGGCCGCATAAAACTGCAATTGAATCCGCTGAGTCTGCGGTAGATTTTCCAGCGTCTCGCCATTCTCGAGTGCCGCCAGCGCTTCAGTCAAAGTGCCTGGGTCGATCAAGGCGGTTGCCCCAGACACCATCGAGTCCGCAATAGCCTGGCGTGTGGCTGCTCGCGATGCTTGAGTGCTTCGGTGAACTTGAACGCCAACAAAAATAAGACTGAGGACTACCGCGACACCGCCCAGGAACTCGCCCCATGCGCTCAGCACCATTATATCCATTGCAACTCCTTAGCCCTATTTGAGTTAGTCGAATATCGAATCGTTGAACGGCCGCAACGGGTCGATTTGAATCGTGCTGACCGTCTCCGCAGGCGTCTGCTTTGCAGCTAGAATCGAAGTAGATCACAAATCTAGCACGATATACTCAATAGCCGGCGTTCAGACGGGCAATCCCGAGGGCAAGATTCGGCCAATAAGCGACGTTGAGCGAAATCTATATTTGTATTCTATTTCTTTGAATATGTGAAAAACGGAATAACTTCGGTGAAGGGCACCGTTTCACTTTCCGGAGAATCGCGATCCTTCAAGTAACTGGCGGTCAGTGGTACAGCCAAGCCGCCATCCAGACTCCAGAACTCTTCCCATCCCGGTGTTGCGAGCAGCATAGCGATGATGTTGCCAAAGGTTTCCGAGGTGTCGGTAGGAATCAAGCCCTGTTTTTCCAGCCGCAACACCATTTCCAAATGATTAACCATCGAAGCGAAACGCATATAAGCGATGAATTTCTCATCATCAGTCATTCCTTGGAGACCTGAGTATGACTTCCGAACGGCATTGGTGACTCGCTCATCAACTGTCATCGAGTCAAGTATGCGAGTCCAGTTTTCTATGATTCGGCTTTGTGATTCCGCAGACGCTTGTTTTGTGTTGTCGCGAACCTGCTTTCCTAGATAGATGACCGACGCGATGACTACCAATGCGCCCAGCCCTTCAGCTAACGCTCCAAAGGCATCCCAATCCATGATATTCCCCTTCTGCTTTGACCGGAGTATCGCAGCTTCGACACAGGGCTGATATGTCGCTCGATTCTAATTGGATTAGGGATTTCCGCCAGACTTTAGATAGCCGAATATTCAAGCAGCCCTGACGACGGTTGCTTAGCGTCCAGCTGTTGCCAAAGAAGATGCTCCCTAAGAC
>CAYWSI010000287.1:0-2071 GCA_964460585.1 uncultured Algimonas sp. | reverse complement strand
CGCACCTGCGTATTCTTAATCCCTTCGACCCCGCGATTAGAGATCGCGACCGCTTAAAACGTCTCTTCGGACTGGACTATAAAATAGAAATTTTTGTCCCCGCCGCCAAACGTATTTACTGCTATTATGTCTACCCTCTACTAGAAGGCGATAAATTCATCGGACGTGTCGAGATAAAGGCAGACCGGAAGACAGGCATGTTAACCGTCAATCAAATCTGGTTAGAACCCAAAACAAAATGGGCCCACGGACGAACGAAGAAATTTAAGGCGGAACTCGCGCGCCTCGCGCGGTTTATTGGTAGAAAAAAGCCGTTCTTGCTAAATAACTTATCCAATCTCTGATAGAATTTTATCTTCAGCATCATAATCAAACAAATCAATTGGGTACCGCCGCCGCCAATAATAAACTATCCAGCGGCTCGTCTCAAATCCCGAATAAGGCTTTTCCGGCCCAGTAAAGTCATAATGCCCGCAATTGCCCATAAAGGTGCGAGCGCCGTAATGGCCCAGCGCAAACCATCCGCTTCTCCCATGTTTTGCGATAAATGATCAGATAATAGTCCTGTGAAGGTGGGACCGGCGCCAAGCCCGAGAACAACGGTGAAGAAGGCAAAGATCGCAATTGAAAAGGCTCTTAAGTTTACAGGCGCCAAATTTTGTACAACGCCATAGTAAGGCCCGGCAACAGAGGCGTGCAGAGCAAAAACAAAGAAAAGCAAAACAAAACATAGAACTGGAGATCCGACCCAGATAGCCAGTAGAAATATTGGCACAGATATGAGGTGAACAATAGACGGAATGAGGAAATATGAGCTTTGGTCTTTTTTACCAAGATAATCCGTCAAAACACCCCCGAGATAGATACCAATACCCCCGCCAACACCAATCGCAATACTTAGCGGAAGTGTGGACTCTTCAGGGGACAATCCATGAGTTCGGCCAATGAAATGGAAAATCCAACCTGCAAAGGCATAGCCGGCAAAGGCTGTCAGGCCTGCACTGATGAGCAATATCACATAGCTTTTAATTCCGCTCAAAATCCGCAAGGACTCAAGAATCGAAGGTCCGGAGTCTTTGGTCTCCATCAACGCCTCACGAATAGCGACAGATTCTGTCGCGCCGCGAATAGGCTCCTTTAGGGTCAGCCTAACAATTAGCCCAAGAACAACACCGGGAATGCCCAGTATAATGAAGGCCCAACGCCAGCCCAATGTGCTCGCCAAATATCCCCCCGCGAGAATACCGAAAAACGAGCCTGCCGTCAGGCCGATAGAGTAAATTCCTAACGCCGTCGCTCTCTGCTCTCTTGGGAAGTAATCGGATATCAGGGAATGTGCGGGGGGATTACAGCCGGCTTCACCAATTCCAACACCTGCCCGCGCGAGGAGGATGTGAACAAAATTTTGCGCCATCCCGCAAAGCGCAGTCATAAGACTCCAAAATGCCAGACAGACAGATATAATCTTTACACGATTTTTCTTGTCCGCAAGACGCGCAATCGGAAAGCCAAATATCGCGTATAAAAGTGCAAAAGGTAGGCCGGTCAAAATGCCGACTTGAAAGTCATTTAAGTTAAAATCCTGTTGGATGGTGGGCGACAAAACATTTATAATCTGCCGGTCCATTAAATTGAACATATGGACCAGTAGCAGCAGGAAGATAACGTATTTTTGGGTATTGTTCCATTTCACTAGTTTTTGCGGCGATAATTCCGCTTTGGTTTTGTCGCTATTTTTCATCATAAAGTTAAGCTAACCTAACCCATCACTATCCGAACTCCGACTTGTATTAGGGCATTAAACAGCCTTCCACAATCGCCCGCATATGATCATAAACTGCTTTGCCTATATCAGACAGAGCATAATATTTTTTATCAAACCCCCCACAAACCAAAACTGACATAAATCCGAAACCTTGCGGTTTATTGTTATTCCTGTCACAGTATCGATAACTTAGACACGCGGAAGGACTTCAATGTTCATGATATTGAGAAAGTCGATAGCGTCTGCGCTGACATCCTTAATATTGGCTCTCATCTTTTCAACGTCAGCCTTTGCTCAAAATAGGGA
>CAYWSI010000286.1:0-2076 GCA_964460585.1 uncultured Algimonas sp. | reverse complement strand
CATCTAGTGTGCCGCAAGATTTATTGCAGCTAATTAATGAATACGGCGGTGATATTGGTGAAACCTATGGGGTTCCTGTTGAAGAGATTCAACAAGGCATAAAGCACGGCGTGCGAAAGATAAATATCGACACGGATCTGCGGTTGGCATCGACCGCTGCGATACGTGAATTTATGGCCCACAACAAAGCCGAATTTGATCCACGTAAGTACTTGAGCAAAACCACTCAAGCAATGACGAAAGTGGTTATTGCGCGTTACGAAGCCTTTGGTACGGCGGGTCAAGCGAGCAAGATTAAGCCAATCTCGCTAGATGCTATGTTCGAGCGTTACGAATCTGGTGCGTTGGACCCAGTCGTTAACTGAGCCAACCACAGCGCGCACCTTGGGGGCTAGTAGAGCACTCGAGCCCTTAAGGTGCCTTCGATTTGACGCAGTTGGTTTAGCACCTCGGCGCTATTGTCTGCGTCTATGTCCATCACGACATAACCTATGGCTGCATTGGTTTGTAGGTATTGACCGAGAATGTTCACCCCAAGACTTGAAAACACCTCGTTGATGGCGGTTAGCACGCCGGGTCGATTGTGGTGCACATGCAAGATCCGATGTTGATTTGGATGCGCAGGGAGAGAAACCTGGGGGAAATTGACAGCCGATAGAGTTGAGCCATTGTCGCTGTAGTGCACCAGCTTGTCGGCGACTTCCTGCCCGATGTTACTCTGTGCTTCGACCGTACTGCCACCTATGTGGGGTGTCAGCAAGAGATTGTCGATGTGCATGAGACGCGATTCGAATGGCTCGTCGTTGGACTTCGGTTCTTGCGGAAACACATCGATTGCGGCGCCAAGCAGGCGTTGAGCTTCCAACGCATCCGCCAACGCATCCAGATCGATGACATTGCCGCGTGATGCATTGATCAGCACCGCGTTGGGTTTCATTTTTGCGAGACGCTGCGCGTTGATCATATTCGCCGTTTGTGGGGTCGCGGGAACGTGCATCGATACCACGTCCGAGCGTTCCAACAGGTCATCCAAACGATCGACTTGGGTTGCATTGCCTAGATTCAATTTCTTGATCGTGTCGTAAAACAGCACTTGCATGCCGAGCCCTTCAGCCAGCACGCCCAGCTGCGCCCCAATGTTGCCGTAGCCTACAACCCCTAGCGTTTTACCGCGTGCTTCATACGACTGGCTGGCGGATTTTTGCCAAACGCCCTGCCGTAACAGATTATGCCGAGCGGGTACGCGGCGCAGTAATAGCACCGCTTGTGCGAGGACGAGTTCGGCGACGCTGCGCGTGTTAGAAAACGGCGCATTGAATACGGGGATGCCGCGCTCGGCGGCCGTTTCTAGGTCAACCTGATTGGTGCCGATGCAAAAACAACCGATGGCAAACAGGCGATCCGCAGCGGCCAAAATGTCGCCGCTAAGTGCGGTGCGCGAGCGAATCCCGACTATATGTGTGCCCTGTAGTGCACTGCGCAACGCATCACCCGACAACGCAGTTGCCTCTCTGCGGATGCGGGTGTAGCCGGCGTTCATCAAGGTATCCACAGCAGAGTCGTGCACACCTTCGAGCAAGAGCACTTGTATGCGGCTGCGATCAAGTGAGGTTTGGTTCACGTCTAACTCTCGGGAAAAAACGCGCTTATACTAGCAGTTTTGATAACTTGCTCGCGAAAGGCAGCACGAGAATGATTGAATTTCTAGATGAGATTTTCTCACCGAACCAGATAGCGACGGATACCGAATCGCTTGCGCATTGGGGACGTGACTGGACGCGGGACAAGGAGCCTGCACCGGTGGCCGTTGTGTTTCCAACAGATCGTGAGCAGGTGCGCGCGCTTGTGCGTGCAGCACGGGAACGCAGAGTCTCACTGGTACCCTCCGGTGGACGCACAGGACTGTCCGGCGGAGCCGTGGCCGCAGCGTCGGAACTGGTGGTGTCCTTCGATAAAATGAACGCGATTCTCGACTTCGATGCAACGGATCGACTCGTGCGCTGCCAGCCCGGTGTTGTGACGCAACAGTTGCAAGAGTTCGCCGAGCAACAGGGTCTGATGTACCCGGTGGATTTT
>CAYWSI010000285.1:0-2083 GCA_964460585.1 uncultured Algimonas sp. | reverse complement strand
GCCGCAGCAGTGCCAGCAATAGCAGACGGTCTTCCACCTCGAAATCAACGGCGGCACCTGTAGAAGGAGCGGTCACAACGGCGGAGGACGGGGCAGCAGCCTGCACGGATAATTGTGTCTGTGCGCCGGCTTGCTCAGCTTCGCCGAGCGCCTCTGCCGGAGACCCTAAGACATAAATGCCCGCGGCCGTCAGAGCCAAACCAGAGATGAGACCAGAAATAATAAGTGCATTTTTCATAGAGCTAATCTGCGCAAAAAATTCCTCATGCGCATCTCACAAATGAGAGGATTTATCTCACATGAGGGTGAGGGATGAGTGATGTCTCTGCTGCATCTTAAGGTCAATATGACAGGCCGAAAGGCTTTACCTACCGTCCGCCCTTAACTACACCCACCCCCTATGAGCGCCACGCCAATTGATAATTTTAAACGCGTCTTATCCGCGTCGACCAAAGCTATTTCAGGCACGCCTGAGCTAGAGGTCTCTTTTGGCGGAGATGTGGCAGGCATTGTGCGCGACCAAGTCATGCTCCCAGCCCTGCCGCCAAAACCAAAACCAGAGCTCATTGCCAAAGTGCGCGGGGAAGCCGACGCGCTCGCCTTGCGCCTTGCCCTACATGATAAAGATATTCACGCAGCGGGTATGCCGCAATCTGGCCCCGCACGACAGGTCTTTGAAGCCATGGAACAAGCCCGCATCGAAGCACTCGGCGCGCAGCATCTCTCAGGGCTTGGCGATAATCTCATGGCCGCCCTTGATGCACGGGCGCAGCGGCGCGGATTTGACGACCCTGAAATTGCCAAAGATGATACGAGCTTTGCCGAAGCTGTCGGCCTTTATGCGCGGGAAAAACTCACGGGCCGAACTCTACCGCCATCCACCGACGGTATTATGGGGGCGTGGCGCGAAGAGATTATGCTGAAAGCCGCAGGCCGGTTTGACGATCTGAAATCCGCCCTGTCCGACCAAGAGGCCTTTGGCCGGTTCGTGCAAGACCTCATCGCGGATTTTGATTTGGGCGATGAAAGTGCCTCCCCTGATGAAGAAGACAATCAAGACGATGAGTCCCAAGAAAATGAGGAGGATCAAGAGCAAGACCAAAGCCCAGATAGCGAACAAGAGGACCAACCTGGCCAGACGGAAGTCACGGACGCCGACGCGATGGAGGATGATAGTGCCGACCCGCAAGATATGGTCGATGCAGAAAATATCGAAGGCGATCAGGACGAGTCGGACCAAACGCCCGACGCCAATGCGCAGCAAATCAATCCAGTCAATATGCCGGACCCTTATGATATCTACACGAATACCCACGATGAGACGATAAAGGCCGAAGAGCTTTGCGACGCCGAAGAATTAGAACGTCTGCGCGGTTATTTAGACGGCCATATGAAAGGCCTCAGCGGCGCGATTTCTCGTCTTGCCAACCGCCTGCAGCGCCGCCTCCTCGCCCAGCAACAACGCTCTTGGACCTTTGATCTGGAAGAAGGCATGCTGGATACGGCGCGGCTGTCGCGCGTGATTATTGATCCGCTCTCCAGTCTGACCTTTAAAGAAGAAAAAGAAACGGATTTCCGCGACACAGTTGTCACCATCTTAATCGATAATTCGGGCTCGATGCGCGGGCGGCCCATCATGGTCGCCGCCGTGACCGCCGATATTATGGCGCGCACCTTAGAGCGCTGCGGCGTGAAAGCCGAAATTCTCGGCTTTACAACGCGCGCCTGGAAAGGCGGAAAAAGCTTCCAAGATTGGATGGCGGCAGGCAAACCGCCGCGCCCGGGCCGCTTAAATGATCTGCGCCACATCATCTATAAATCCGCAGATATGCCATGGCGGCGGGCCAAACGAAATCTCGGCCTGATGATGCGCGAAGGCTTGCTCAAAGAAAATATTGACGGCGAAGCGCTCGATTGGGCCTATCGCCGCCTGATGTCTCGCCCTGAACAAAGACGTATTCTCATGGTGATTTCCGACGGCGCGCCCGTAGATGATGCGACGCAAAGCCAGAATAAATCCGGCCTGCTGGAAAATCACTTGCGTATGATGATTGATAAAATCGAAAATCGCAGCGAGGTCGAG
>CAYWSI010000284.1:0-2083 GCA_964460585.1 uncultured Algimonas sp. | reverse complement strand
CCGTGCCGTAAATCCGCTGGAGCTGCGTCTTATTACTATCGCCGCGCCAATAGGCTCCCGCGACTTTCATCAACTTAAAGGCTTTGCCGATTTTGCCCGTGCTCGGCAGATGCGGCCCAAGGCAGAGGTCGAACCATTTCCCTTGCTTATAAATGGTGAGGACTTCGTCTTCTGGCAGGTCTTCAATCAGCTCAACTTTGAAATGCTCGCCGAGGCCTTTGAATAAGGCAATCGCCTCATCCCGCGCCATGACTTGCCGCTCGAACTTGTCATTTCGGTTAATGATGAAACCCATCTTCTTTTCAATCGCGGCGAAATCATCCGCACTGAAGGGTTCCTCGCGGTGGAAGTCATAATAAAAACCGTTCTCAATGACGGGGCCAATTGTGACTTGCGTGCCGGGAAATAGCTCTTGCACGGCTTCCGCCAGCACATGGGCTGCGTCATGGCGGATAAGCTCTACGCCTTCGGGGTCTTTTGCTGTGACGAGTTCAATCTTGGCATCCGCTTCAATCGGCAGGCTCGCATCGACAAGCTTGCCGTCGAGTTTGGCCGCGAGGACTTGCTTTGCAAGCCCTTTGGAGATTTTCTTCGCAACCTGCATGGCGGTTGTTCCCGCCTCATATTCGCGGGCTGCGCCATCTGGAAATGTCAAAGTGACCATGAACTTATTCCGAATTTGTTCCTCGCCACATGGCAACGCGCCACGGGGCATATATGGGCGGTGTGGTAATGTTTTCGGGCACATTATCAACCCCGCACGTGCCCCAAGGCTGGCATCGTAGCAGTCGCGCCAAGGTCATCCATCCACCAAACCACGGGCCATGACGGCTAATCGCCAGTTTTGCATAGGATGAACAAGACGGATGATGGCTGCATTTCACGCCGAAAAAGGACAAAATCGGCGAGATGAAAATCTTATAGATTATCAGCGCCGCAATCATCGGCAAGGATATCAGCTTAGCTATCATGCCGCGCTCTCTTGCGCATTTTCAAAAGCGGCCAGTGCAGCCTCAAAGGCGAGCAGTGTCGAGGTATGGCGTGCGGGATATTTCGCCACGCCTGCCAGAAGCGCGAGTTTTGCAAAGCGTCCCACTGGCGCTTCGCCGCTGGATTTCAGCATGGCGTGGAGGCTATCCCGCGCGGTCTTCAATTCCTCAAAGCTCGCGCCAATAATCGCCTCTTTCAAAATCGCCGCGCTCGCCTGCCCTAGCGCGCAGGCCTGCACCCGCAGGGCGCAGTCAGACACCACGCCGCCCTCAATATTCAAATCAATCTCTAGCCAAGAGCCGCACAGCTTCGACACTTTCCGCGCCGTCCCATCCGGCGACGTGAGGGCCGCATTTTCCAATGTCGACGACAGCGAGAGAATATCCGTATTATACAGATCGGTAAACATGGGGGATATTTAGGGAATAATGACGCAAAGCGATAGGCGTAAATGATTACGGGCCGCAGAGGTCAAACCCTTTATTTTGATTCGACTTTCGCGCCCCTAAACCTCTCATCTCACCCATCTCACACTCCGCTCACGGTCAGTTTTATTGCATGTGAACACCGCACAGGTTCTAAGGGGTTTGTCTCTTCCTCCCTTAGAGATACACGCTCAATCTTAGCTCCCCCTGGCGAGATTGAATGACACAGCAGGATTGGTCACTCCCCTCTCGGACCAATCCTGCATTTTTTTACAAATTAATTTTCCACGGGGCAAAAGGTGTGAAATGTCAGCGGATCAAAAAATCAAAACGCTTAAGCACAAAATCAACCACTACAAAAAAGCCTGCCAATCCGATTGGCCGCAGATGAGTGATTACACAAATCTCATAGACGCCCAATATGACCTACGCGCCCTCAGCGCGGATCAAGCGGCTGAGTAAGTTTTCGCTAAGGCGTGGTTTTAGACGATTGTTATGCCTGTCTGACTTTTCAAACCGCGTAAAAATACCCGCTGTTCTAGAAATAAAAGCAACATAAGCGAGAGGCCCCAAGCCCCCGCGGATTGAACGAGGTCGAGGGCAAAGAGTTTCTTACATAAAAACGTAATCGCGATTGACACCAGAAGGATCGGTAAAATCCATCTAAA
>CAYWSI010000283.1:0-2099 GCA_964460585.1 uncultured Algimonas sp. | reverse complement strand
GTGAAAATATCATGTCCCGGATATTCATTCGTATTGCCGGGATTGGTGAAATACTCTCCCACATGGGTCCAGCGGAGATAGGCACCAGCACGCTCATCGTCATAGTGAAGCGCGAGATTGCCGAGCGTATCTGGCGCCGTATCGACGCGGTCGCCCTCGGTAATATTATTCGCGGCATTGCCGACATCTTCTGTAAAATTATAGGTGTGACGCGCCAGCGTCCCCGCGCCTGTCAGCGAAAACTCTTTCCAAAGCGGGAGGTCAAAACTAACCTCGATGCCTTCATGGCGGGTCTTGCCATTGACGACGTCAAAACCATTTGCGTTCCGGAAAAAGAAATTATCCTTCCACTGGGTAAAACCAGCGACCTCAAATGTAGCGCCATTAAAGGCGATGCCGCGAATGCCTGCCTCCAGACTATCCAGCGTTTCCACATCCGCTTCGCCCGGCACTTGGTTTTGCTGCGCGGAATATAAATCTATCGTCTGCGGCGCACGAGATCCTCTCGCAGCCCGCGCAAAAAGCGTGACATCATCCAAGTCATAGGTCAGCCCTAACTTAGGCGTTAGCGTAAAGAAATCATCCGTGCGGTCGGCAGCGCGAATGAAGCGGCCACTCACGCCCGTATCCGCCAGATTGTCATAATCATAAGAGGTATATTCAGCGCGCGCGCCAAGATGCAGAGTTGCACTTTCACTAATCTGAAAATCTTTCGTCGCAAATCCTGCGACAACCACCGCATCCACCTCATAGTCAAAATGCAGACCTTGGACGAAACTAAAGGCGTCAGGGTTTTCTTGAAACTCAAATTGGAACCCAGAGGTATATTCGGCATCAATACCTGCGCTCCAACCCTCGCCGTAAAGCCCTGATTTAAATCCAAAAGACGTATGACCATTTTTGTCTAGGGCTTGCCCCGGAACAAAATGGCGCAGGAAACGCTGCTGCGTTCGCCGTGCATAGGGCTGTAAAATCAATGTTCCATAATCTGTCTCGCGCTGTGCTTTAACTTGAACGCGCAGAGATTGCGTGTCGCGGAACGCTTCTGGGAACGCATTTGTTTCGATAAAATCACGGTCAAGATAAGCATCCTCGCCTTGCAGAAATCCAGCCGTTTCTTGGTTGAGGTTATTCAGCGCAAGTAAGCTGTTAATATCCCAATTCCCAATTTGCGTAAAATGTTGGACAGTGAGTTTCTGCTGATCAAAACCGCTGTCATCTCGAAAACCATCATCATGGGTCAGATCAGCAGAAACACGCAAGCTATCCGTGATATCAACCACCGCCGTCGCATTGGCGAAGCCGCGAGAACTGCCCTGCACGCTTACATATTCCTCTCCAGTGCTTGGTCCAGCCAAGACGGTATTGATAAGACCGTGAACAGCATTAGAGCCAAAATCTGCAGGGCCCGGACCTTTGAAAATCTCAAGGCGCGAAGCAATTTCCGTAGGCGCTTCCAACAATCCGTTTACATTAGCAAAACCAGCCGCACGTAACGGAACGCCGTCCAGTGTATAAAGAAAACTCCCTGCGCCCGCGCCGCCTGTTAAGACAGGCGAGCGAATAGCCGTCAAATGCTCCTGCCCTGACCCACGATGTATATTCACGCCAGCAACCGTATTTAGGATTTCCGCAGGATGCGCAAGTGTGAGACCTTCAGGCGCAGTCGATAAGATGACGTCAATCACTTCAGCTTGATCAATTGTCTCCCGCTTCGTGCCCTTAGCAATAACAATATCACCAATTTCGTAAGTTTGAGGAGCCCCGTAAATTATCTCTTCGGCCTCTGTCTGGGCGAATACAGGTGTAGAAAACGCGAAAAGGCAAATGCCAGCGAGGTAGACATTTTTCATGCGAGGAAACCTAGGATTTTTTGGGTGTAGGTTTGGGTGTAGATCTTGATCGGCTCACTGGCTTCGTTTTTAACACCGATGAACCCGCCTCACTCACAATATTCAAATCACGCTGCGGGAATGGAATTGAAATACCTGCCGCTTCAAGGGCCTTATTGACCTCCGTATGAACCACATGAGTCATCGGCACACGGTCATCAAAATTATTGAGATAAACGCGAATTTCAAAATCTAGCGAACTCTCGC